>NBLI01000115.1 GCA_002084535.1 Candidatus Zhuqueibacterota bacterium 4572_119 | reverse complement strand
CTTACCGTTTGAACCACTAAAAATCTTACCACGCCGTGTTCTTTGATCGCCTTTTCCCATGATATAGCCTCCATGTTGATGGGTTGTATTTTTTGAAAATTAATTTTTTCAAATGAATTATTTCATTTTATACTTGATTAAAAATAAAATCGTTTACATAATATCGTGTTTGACTTTTTCACTCACGTCAGATTGTTTTCCCGGGAAAATTTTTCTCCCCGGGTAAATCGAAGTGCCAATGCCCGTTTTCGCGTCATCCGCTACAATGGCGCCAAGTTTTTTCATCCCGGTATCAACAAGATTGCCCTTAACCAATGAGAGCACATTGCCGCCGTCATGCCTGACATTGGCGGTAATGGTTCCAGCGCCCAAATTGACGTTCTCCCCAATGACAGAGTCGCCAATATAGCTTAAATGACAAATATTTGTGTTGTTCATAATAATTGAATTTTTAATCTCCACGCTGTTGCCAATAATACAATTATCACCGATTGAGGTGTTTCCCCTGATATAGCAGTTCGGGCCGATTTTGCAATTTTCCCCGATATTAACTGCTCCTTCGATATAGGAACCCGCTTTAACAATGCTATTTTTTCCAACCTTAACCGCGCCTTTGAGAATAGCGCCTTTCTCGACTGTTCCCAGAATTTGTTGTTCGCTTTGCTGTTTCATGAAAAATTCCTGGGTTAACAACAATTCCCAGGGATAACCGTTGGAAAGCCAAAATCCGTTGAGGCGGTGTGTATAAAAATCCTTGTCTTTGGAAAACATTAATATTGAGGAGGTGATCTCGATTTCACCGCGTTCGCTCATCTCTGTTTTTTCAATGTAATCAAAAATCGTTCTGTCGAACGCGTAACAGCCAACATTGGTCAAATTTCCGATAAACTCTTTGGGTTTCTCCACTAAATTTAAAACACGGTTATTTTCATCAACCTGAAACACACCATATTGAGAAGGATCTTCTTCCCAGCGAACCAGAGCAGCGTATTTATATTTGAGCAGCGCTTCAATGTCCTGGCGGGCATAAATATCGTCGCCGTTTAAAACAATGAACCGGTCTTTGATTAGCGGTTTTGTTTGCAGCACCGCATGCCCGGTTCCCAATTGTTCTTTTTGTTCGCAATAAGTAATTTTCATATCATGCCATTGAGAACCGATGTATTGCTCAACCATTTCTTTTTTATACCCGACGATCAGAATTGCCTCATCAACAAGCCCTTCCAACTGGATGAGTATTTGTTCGATAATTGTTTTACCAGCCACCGGCAAAAGTGGTTTTGGACGAGTCAATGTCAGTGGATAAGTTCTGGTGCTTTTTCCGGCAACCATGATAACAGCTTGCATGTTGTTGATCCTTTTTTTGTAGTTTGGCTTATATTATATAGTTGAAAGATAGAATATTTACCCATTAGAGTCAAGGAAATTTTCTTTTGAATTTGAAAAAATCATCTTGATTCTTATAAATGATTTTTGTAGTATAGTTGCTGGTGAATGGTGAATGGTGATTGGTGATTGGTAAAAGGATTCAGCCTTCGCAGTGTCAAGATAAATTATGGAATCGAAATTCCAATTATTCATTTATAATAGATGAGTTTACTCTATAAAGGGACTAAAGTCCCGGTTTTTTTCGGAATTATTTAGCCCCATCCTAAAGGATGGGGTTAGGCACAACATATAACTTTAGTAATTATAATTGACTAACTCCACCATTCATGGCGGAAAAAATACAGAACCCCAATCAGACTGAAAGCCCTTTAAGGCTTTTTAGAGTGAGCACATAGATTAAACAGAAAGTTGATGAAAATGAAAATATTTAAATTCTTTGTTCTCTTGTCTATTTTATTCTCTTCCTTTGCCCATGCTCAAGAAGCTGCGCCGGATTCGCGTGGGTACATTGTTAAGGTCGGTGATTCGGCACCAGATTTAGAATTACTCATGTTAGATGGTTCGATTAAGAAATTGTCTGAATTTAATTCACCTGTGATAGTGCTCAATTTTTTCGCTTCCTGGTGTGGCGTATGCAGAAAAGAAATTCCCCATATTGAGAAAGAGATCTGGCAGCCGTTTAAAGACAAAGGAGTAGCTATTATTGGTGTAAATTTTAAAGAAAAACCTGATGTAGCACAAAAAGCGAAAAGTGAAACAGGCATGACCTACCCGGTGGCTTTGGATACAGCGGGAAAAATATTTGAACAATTCGCCCGCGGCGGTGTCACGCGAAACATTGTACTGGACAAAAATTTAAAAATAATTTTTCTCACCCGGTTGTTTGATACGGATGAATTTGAACAAATGAAATCGGTTATTCACAAGCAATTGAATATCGAAAAAGAGGAGGCAACAAAAACAATGAATAAAACTTTATTGGTAGATTTTGCCAACACTCAAAAAATAATTTCGCTGGAATACAATGGTGAATATAAAGTTTATCTTGAGGGAAAAATATTTTCCGCGAAAAAAAAGAAATTAGAAATCGGTATTTCACTTTTCAAAGAAGATATAGTGTCAGAAAAATATGATAAAAATACCAGGTCGCTGAAAATTGGTTACAAACACTTTGACGGCGTCAGGATTGCGGTGCTGCCCATGACCAAATTTAAAATTCCGGCTGATACTGAAAAAATTATCATCTTCGATGCCAAATAAAAACGGGCTAAAACCTCGTAGTCGCTTTTAGTCTGTTGGGGTCAAGCAGCATATCTAATCCGTTCAAAATCGATTTAACAATGATATCTGAAGACAGAACAGCCTGACTTGAGCAGCCTTCCCCTTCGATGACCGCGATTCCAACTTTCGCTGCCCGCAGCATTTTTTTATCATTATTCCCATTTCCAAAAGCGCAGCAGCTTTCCGCTCCCAGTTTTTGAACATAGCTTTCCTTTTGTGCATCTTCATTTCCCCCGGAAAGTATGTGAAGTTTGCAGGGAAGCCCTTCAAGCTCTTTAGCCGCTTTTCCGAATGTGTCAGCAGTTAATACATACACCTTCAAATTTTCTGCCAGCCGCGTTAATCTCTCCCGGACACCATCGATTAACTTTCCCTGCACTGCCATCGTGCCATTAAAGTCAAATACAATATTTTTTAGAGTGATCTCTCCAAACCCGGGGACTTGTATTAAAATCATGTTCACGCCTTTCTTGATGGATGGTTAAAATTCATAAAATAAAATTTAACTTGATTTCCGGATATTGCTGGATTAACCAGAATATAAAAAACATACCTGATTGATTTGTTTAATTTTATTTCATATTATTTGTTCCAAAAATATTGAAATGATTATTTCTTCAACAAGAAATATAAATAAATTTTGCTAAACAAGAGCTGTTTGAGTGTATTTATTGATGATTATTTTTAATGGCATAATCAATATTAATCCCGCTTTTACTAAAATTCAAAAAAAGAAATATTGTATTCAGAGTATTTGTGTCGCTGCAGGAAATGAAGCATAAATTTTTATTCGCGGCACATCTGGACAAACCAATCGGTTAAACATAACCACCGCAAAGCAAAAATTAGGAAAGCAGAGAAATTTTCAAAAAATTAAAAGCAACCATAACTTCTAAAACCAACTTCTAATAAGGGGGGGAAGATGAAGCATTTTAGTTTATACTGGATACTATTAGCGATAATTTTAATTGCCACTCCGCTGTTCTCACAGGAAAACAGACCGGTAACACCCGCTCCACTTGAACATCAAAAAAAAATGTTTATGAGCCAGGACAAAAAGGTATATCTTCCAGGCAGGGACACACCGCTTTACCTGCGCCTTGCTTCTTCCGATGATGAGGCAGCTTCAACATTTCTATTGTATAATGAAGAAAGTCAGCAAAAATTGCAAAAAACTCCCGATGATTTAGCCGCACTGCCTTTTTTTATGGAAGGACCCGGTCGGCACAGTGTGATTCACCCCAACGCTGAATTGTGGAAAAAAAATCCACAACCGATCGACGCTATTTTAACTCCCGATCGGATATTCTATATTTACGTTGATGAAGAAAAACCAACATCGGGAATTTCTGTTTCCCAAGCGCCAAAGCATAAAAGCAGCGACGGAATGATTTATGGCTCTTCTGTAGAATTGTCCCTCAATTCTGATGATAAAAATTCCGGAGTTGATAATATTTATTACTCGCTCAATGAAGAGAAATACACCAAATATGAATCTTCAATACCGGTCGCGGATGAAGCTTTGTATAGACTCAGGTATTATTCTGTTGATAATGTCGGCAACGTGGAATCACCAAATGAATTTCTGTTTTCCATTGATTTAACGCCGCCAAATTCTGATCATTTTGTGAAAAATCATCATAAAGGAAATATTCTGTCCCCCGAAGCGAGTTTCGAATTGAAGAGTTCGGACAGCCGATCAGGTGTAGAAAAGATATATTACCAAATTGACTCACAGCCAGAAGGCGTTTATAATGGAAAGGCAATATTGCTTTCTTCGCTGTCTGATGGTGACCATCAATTTACTTATTTTGCAGAGGATAAGGTCAAAAATCTCGAAACAAAAAAAATATACAGTTTTTATCTTGACAAAACTGCCCCGGATGTTGAAATGAATGTGATCGGCGATCAATATGAAAACAACAAGACACTGTATGTTTCTGGCAGAACAGAAATTGAAATCTCCGCTGTCGATAATAAAAGCAGCGTTGACAGGATAAATTACAGCATCAACGGAAGCGGTGAAAACAATTATGAAAGTCCATTCTGCTTACCCAAAGAAAACGGAAACCATACGGTAAGCTATTCCGCTGTCGATGAAGTTAGAAACAACAGCAGTAAAAGGTCCCTGAATTTTGTTTTGGATCTTGATTCTCCGCAAAGCAAGTGCCGCTTTGACGGTGCAAAAATCAGGGTTCAGGACACTTTATTCATTTCTAAAACAACCAATATCAAATTAGCTGCAGATGACAATCTATCAGAAGTACGAAAAATAAATTACCAACTCGATGAGGTCCAAATGGCAGCCTATTCGGAACCGATAACGGTCAGTGAGCACGGATTTCATAAAATTAGTTATTTTGCAGTTGATAACGTGGAAAATAAAGAGAGCTTAAATCACGTTGAATTTTCGGTTGATACCAAACCGCCGGAATTGTTTTATCACTTTAGTATTTCAACTTCACATTCAATTAGCGCTTCATCGGAGGGTGAAAATGTTTCAATTTATCCGCCGGGAACTTCCTTGTATCTTGGCGCCACCGATCAATCATCCGGCGTTGACAAAATTTATTATACTGTAAATAATGGAAAAAAGAAAGTTTATACCTCGTTACCTCCATTTATGAAAAGCGGGGACTATATTGTTGAAATAGAAGCGATCGACCAGGTGGGTAACCTCCAAACGAAAATGCTAAATTTTGTCATAAGAGATATCACAAAAAAGGAAAAAACACTGGCGTCGAAATAGTTATTAAAATATAGCATAAAAAAAAACTAAACAAGCATATCCCGGAAGAAGTCCTCTGTAGCTCATCTTCCGGGATTTTATTTGTCCGTTTCAAAAATTAAGCGAACAAATTAACGCCAAGGAGTGTAAAACCACTTGACTATTAATTGGTATAATACTATATTTAGCTTAAATTTTGACATATTTAGAGGATAAACAAAGTCCTAAAAAAAGCGATTAGCTTTCAGCAATTAGCCTAAAGAATTCAAAGAGTTATAAGAAAGAATGAGCTCACCCAACAGTTGAAATTTGTAATGAGTCATAATGGTTTGTATTTTTTAAAGCGGAACGCTGATTGCTGAGTACTGATCACTCAATTTAGGAAAGTATAAAATATTACTGAGCATTCAGCAAAAATAAATAAGCGAATCATTCAGAAAGTCTATATTTTGATTAACAATGTCTTACATAAAGGAAGTTCTAAATGAAAAAAATTTATTTTGACCACAGCGCGACAACTCCGGTAGATGAGAAAGTTATCGAAGTAATGATACACTTTTTAAGAGAAGGCTATGGCAACGCGTCGAGCTTCGAGTCGGATAATATGGCGATATTGGGCGCGGCACGTGAATTATCCGTTAAAGGAAAGCATATAATCACATCGCAACTGGAGCATCATGCTGTATTGCACACCTGTCAGCAATTAGAAAAAGAAGGTTTCAAAATAACCTATATAAAGCCGGATCAATTTGGCATGATCCAGCCCCAGGATGTAGCAAAAGCGATTACTAACGAAACCATTTTGATCTCCATTATGCATGCTAACAACGAAGTGGGTACCATCAATCCAATAAATGAGATTGGAGAAATCGCACAAGAAAAAAAAGTACTTTTTCATACGGACGCTGTGCAGAGTTTTGGCAAGCTGCCGATAAATTTGGCTAAATTTCCGGTTGATATGCTGACCATGTCAGGGCACAAAATTTACGGACCAAAAGGAACCGGCATTTTATATGTACGGCAAGGTATAAAATTGAAACAGGTTTTATTTGGCGGGGCTCATGAAAAAAACCGTCGTCCCGGTACAGAGAATATTCCCGGAATAATCGGATTGGCAAAAGCAGTGGAAATATGTAGTAAAAGTGCTGCCGAAGAGGATAAAATCAAAGCGTTACGGGATAAATTTTATCAGAACATCATCAACAAGATACCCCGCGTGCGCTTGAACGGTCACCCCGAAAATCGGCTGGCAGGACTGCTAAACCTGACGTTTGAAGGAATCGAAGGAGAAGCGCTATTGCTCAGCCTGGATTTAAAGGGAGTAGCTGCTTCCAGTGGCTCGGCATGTACATCGGGAGCCGTGGAGCCCTCCCACGTTTTACTAAGCATGGGAGTAAAACCTGAATTCGCGCAATCTTCTATCAGGTTCAGCCTGGGCAGATCAAACACAATGGAAGATGTAGAATATACTTCTGAAATTTTAGTGGAAATTGTTGAACGCCTGAGGCAAATGTCTCCATTTGGTTAAATAAAATTCACTACCGAACACTTTTTGAATTATGTAATGGTCGATTGTTTTTATCTCACGCTAATAGACATAGTTGCACATTAGAGTGCGGGAATTTCCTAAATATATTTCAGATGGCAGCTCAATGTTGGTTGCCGATAATTAAACAGCATAACAGACTAAATATATGTAAGTTACATGTCGTCCCTAAAGGGACTTTGGATTGTTTTAATAATGTGTCGTTATAAACATGTCGTCGCTAACGCGACTGAAACAGACTCAGAATACCTGACTTATTTAAAAATGAAAAAAAATGTGATCCAAAAATTGAGTGC
>NBLI01000114.1 GCA_002084535.1 Candidatus Zhuqueibacterota bacterium 4572_119 | reverse complement strand
TTATTCAAATTTTGTAATTATGTTACTCAATTTAATCCTGTAAATCCAGAATATCCTGTTATCCCCGATATAAAGAATCGGGATCTACGACCTGTCAAAAAAAAATATTTATTAATACCCTGTGATCGGTTACCAAACAAACTTAATATAAAATATTTAACAACTGACGGAAAAAGATGAGCGACACCAAATATGGAATTTAATCCAATAGTATGATAGTTAATACATATAAAAACATTAAGTTAGCCCATTACAAGCAAAGATTCCCGGATTTTTTACGATTACATCATAACTAAAATCAATGGAAAAGTACCATTTTTTTAAAAAATGTTCGGGGCAAACAGATTTGTCTTTCTTTTTTGGATTTAAATTATTATTTTTGTTCACGGCAAGTTTTTTAAACAACATGGAACTTTATTTATGAGCTCACTTTGAAATGAAGCTAAATCCCGAAACTTGACAGAAGAATTTTATTTTCTGACTATTTAAGATATTTTAATGCAGACTCATTTATAATTTTCAAAACAAACAAATAATCCATTTGTAATGCCAGATAACATCCGGTTTTTAAACAACTTTGGAATTCGCGGCGATTAGGGTTTGAACAAGAGCTGTCATTTTGGCTCCGCGATGCGTGGGAGAAATCTTTTATGTTTAAGCCATTAACTAAGCGGATTTAATAAATTACCTATTAAGAATTGGAAATTGATAATTGTCAACGATGATAGACATTTTTTTTCTTAAATTAACGGTCACGCGCGAAGCGTGATCGAAATGACTATTGAATAGTCTTCGAACAAGCACGAATTAAAAACCAAACCAGAATAAACCGTAAAAGCGAGATCAAATGTGTAATCATTATTTCTACCACTTTAGGGTACAAGTTGTTGCATTTTTATTGATTTATTTTGTTGTTGGCTTAAATTTATTGGCGGGAGCTTCTACCTGTCCAGTTCAGGATGAAAATCTGGCTCCTGTCAAGCAGGATTCGGTAATTGTGAAACCCGACTCATTGCTAAAAAACCTTCCCGTAGAAATTAAGATTAATCCGGCTAATGACTCAACCTTTGAGAAAACAGATGAAACATTGTTTTCAACAAAGCGCTCTGAAATAAATCACATTTTTTATAACGACCCCGCTGATATTTTCGTTTACTTTCCCGGCGTCACAATTTTCGACAGGGGTAGTTCTGGTCAGGAATTGAATTGTTCTCGACAGGGAAACTCTGCCGTACAAACTACCATTTTATTTGACGGACGTCCATTTTATAATCCAATTTATGGTATCACGGATTTGAACTATTTGCCCATTGGATTCATCAGTAAAATGTCAATAAAGAACGAGATGTCCCCGGACAACCTTTTGCATAATGGAGAAAGCCTGGTTTTTCAATCGGAAAAGTACCGCGATGAAGTTCCCTATTCACAAATCTATCACCACAAAGCAGGTTTTGGCTACAGCGATGTGGACTTTGTGTTCGGTCAGCCGGTTTCCCAAAGAATTAATGTTTTACTCGGCGGCAGCTTGCGCTCTTTTGATGGCAGAAATATGGCGTACAATTATGAGCAGCAAAATCTTCGCGGAAAATTAGAATATTTTGTATCGCGCGACTGGCGTCTCAATTATTCATTAATAAGTAATAAGCTAAACAGAGAAGAGCCGGGACCTGTTAATGAAAACGGAACTTATCAAACGCAAACTACTTATGTAAAAAATGACCGCGCTGATCATACTTTAAATATTTTTGGTAGAATATTCAAATCCGAACAGCGTAATTTTTGGGCGAATTTGTATTACAGCAGCTTATTCACAAAAACAACGGATGACACTTTCAGCGTAACGCGGAAAGATAAAAGCAAATATTCAGGGATTATCCTGCAATGGTCGCAGCGAATCCTGGGACAAACTTTGACTATTGGTGGAAATTTTGAGCATGTCTGGACTGAAGCTGGTATCACTGGCACGAATCAGCTTAACCAAAGTGGTCTCTATTTTCAGGATGAATGGAATTTCAAACAAAAATTTGTAATGAGCTTTCTTGCCGGCCATAAAAGCGATAACCGGCAGAACACAAATTTTATCGGCGGGATTCAGAGCCATTACAAACTATCGGAAAATTTCAATATTTTCGCTGGCGCCAAACAATCTGTACGTTTTCCAACACTATTCGAATTGCACGCAGAAGAAAATTATTTGGGGAATCCCGAACTAAAAAATGAAATTATTCAAAAAACATTCACAGGTCTGGACTGCCAGCTATTTTCCCGGTTAAAATTATTTTCCCAAATTTATCAAAAAAATATCAAACAGGGAATCACGTACCAGGCAGTGGATTCCGCAACCGCGACTTTTTCTAATTCAGAAGATAAGCGTTTTTTCGGCGCTGATTTGGGAATTACCTATCAGCTAACTGAAAAACTTAACTGGTACGCTGTTCTGACTTCATTGGAAAATAATAAATTAATCAATCAACCGGATGTGCAAATTACGAGTTACATCCAATTTCAAGACAGTTTTTTTAATGAGGACTTAAATACAAAAATCCGAATTGAAACCCGGTACATTGGTAATCGAACCAGTGTCACTTATCATCCTTATTTATACTCTTTCGAAACGCAAGAGCTTTCACCAACACTCATCCTCAATGGTTTTGCTTCATTAAATTTTGGGAAATTAAATATTTTCCTGATGTATGAAAACATCCTGAACAATGAATATGAATATATCTACGGCTTCCCCATGAACGGACGAACTTTTCATTATGGATTACGATGGGAGTTTTGGGAATAAGCCTTGAAAACTTTTGTATCAGCTTTTATTTGAACCGAACATCTCTTTTAAAAAGATATGCCAGAGGAACTAAAAAAGGTAATCTCAGCCAGCCGCAGGATTGATATGATCGGCACAGCGCCTGATCAATTGCTGGAGATACTCACCCGAAAATGCCCACCAGAAAAAGTGCACACCCTCGTTTTCTGGACAAAAAATATCACAAACTTATTTGAATTCACTCCTTTGCTTAAAAAAGTCAAACAGTATGACCAGCTATTCTTTCATTATTCTGTTACCGGGATGGGTAGTTCTGCTTTGGAACCCGGGATCGAAAAACCGGAGCAGGCTATGTCATGGCTGGAAAAAATCGTCGAACTTGCCAGTGATCCCCGCCGCGTTCGTTTTCGGTTTGACCCGGTGGTTCATTTAAAATTTCCCGATGGGAAAAATTACTCAAACCTGGATTGGTTTGAAAAATTCGCGCCACAAATTAAACAATCTGGAATTCGTGAAATTTCAATCAGTTGGATGTCAGCCTATCGAAAAGTCGTTTCAAGGCTGAAACGATTTGGCATTGAAGTGATTAAAATCTCTCCCGACAAATGGCAAAAGGAATATGATTATTTAAAAAACATAGCTGAAAATTATGGATTTACCCTGCATGGTTGCTGCGTTGCCGGATTGGATCGTTCCCGCTGCATCGACGGTCACCTGCTCAATGAATTGCACCCTCACAACGAAAAATGTTCAACCCGCAAAGCTAAAGGTCAACGTTCTGATTGTGGCTGCACTGAAAGCTGGGACATCGGGTGGTATTATAAATGCGCGCATGGGTGTAAATATTGTTACGCGAATCCGGAAATAACGTTATAACAAACAACAACACTGGACAACTGGCTACTTCGCCGCGGGTAACCGGTATTTGTACGTTGACTCCAACGACTACCTCCACGCCTGTCCATTCTGCCAGCACAAAACCGGTAACGCGTTGTCTGATTCGTTTGATGAAGCCATTGAGAAAATGCGGAGGATTGGGTGTTTTAAGTTTGAGACGAATAGAAATTGAATTTCAATAGGCCACATCAGAATATTAAATCACTACTTTTTCATTGACTTTCATTTTCATTTTTAATATATTCTAAACAACAATTTCCGGGCGATTAGCTCAGGTGGTTAGAGTGCCGGTCTCACATACCGGAGGTCACTGGTTCGAGTCCAGTATCGCCCATTTTCTTTTTATTAAAGATGGAGCCAATTATTACATTGAGTTTCATTTTTTTTGATTATTTTGCTTCCTCCAAACAGCTTCCTTTCAACCATTCAAAAAACGTCCCTTCAATTACTTCACTATGTCCAGCGTTCGTATGAATTAAAGAGATTTGATTTTTCCTGCTGAATTTGTCACTAAACTTTAGTCCTTCTTTTTTCAGCAGCCTTCGAAACTCTTTATGTTCCAGCGCCAAATGGTCGGTGTAAATACTGCGCAACTTATTTTTTTTGTTTATTGTCAACCACGGAATGAGTTGATCTGTCAATGCGTAAAACGCGTCAAACAAATAAACCTCATTAATTTGGCTCTGTAAACCGCCATTAGCTACAGAAAGAATCGCCGGTCGGTAACCGCCGCTGTGCGCTGTGATTATCAGCTTATTCAATTTAATGGTTTGGATTCGTTTTTCATTTTGCAGCAGTTCCAATATTTCCTTTACATAACGTTTCAAACCGCCATCATCTTCCATTTTCCCGCCACCGGAATCTGACGCCCTGTACGGTCCCTGCGCTAGAACCAGTATCGCATTTTTCTGTGATCGGATTAATTGCTGTATCATATTAAATTTCTCCATCACTTTCAGCACATCGTTATTCCAGCCGTGAAAATGAACGATCAAATTTGTTCCATCCTCAGTTTCATTAAAACCATCAGGGATAATAATCACCGCGCTGCTGTCCGAATAGTGCGGATCAACCGGGAACATTTTTTCTTTATATTGATAACCGTTTTCCCTCGAAAAATGCGGGTAAGGGGAATTCCGTAACGCGACTTTCGTCCATTCACCGCCAGGGAAAGAGTTCCAATCAGTACTGGTAACAAAAGTCCGTTTGAAGCCAGTATTTCCAGTAAAATAATTCCACACCAGCCGGGAAATTTTAGCCGCGGCTAAATATGCCTCATTTTCCGGACCGGATTTTCGATCCAAAGATTGCTCAATAAAAATCGCCAATGCGATGTTTGCCTTTGAAGAATGTATTAGCCCCACATCATTTCGGACGCCGGTTACACTTCCACTTTTATGCGCGACACGTAAACCAGGTGTTATCTCAAAAGGCAATAATCTGGGGATGATGGTATTGTATTCCTGTTTTTCCAAAATAGAAATCATCCCTTTACTCGATGTTGAATCAACCAATTGAAACGTCGCCATTTGTTCCAGCAGGTTTACCATATCTGCCGGAGTTGAGACACCAACGCCATATCGAATTGATTCAGGCGAATCTGTTTTAGTTTCCCAGGACATGAGTTTATTCAACAAACGGGTGTTTTTCAAACCCAGCTTTTTCATCCGCTCGTTTACCGCTTCCAGTTTCTCTAAATGAGTTTTGCCCAAAACGTCTATGACCATATTCGTGGCGGTATTATCACTAATGGTAATCATCATCAGCACCGCGTCGATGAGTTGCTGATAAGTTGTACCCTGGAAATACTGAAATAGCCCGGAGCCACCCCATTTATTGGAATCAGCGAGAACAATTTTTTGGGTGGGATTTAGTTTGCCTTCTTTAACCTGGTAAAAATATTCCACCATCACCGGGACTTTAATGACGCTGGCAGTGGGAAATTTTTCGTCCGCACGGTAGCTGACTATTTCGCCGCTGCCCAGATTTTTTGCCATTACGCCGATCCGTCCGCCAGTGTATTTTTCCAACCGGCGAATTTCAGTTTCAAAGATATCTGTATTTGACAAAACGAGCCCAACAGAAAAAAATGGAACAAGTAACAACAATTGAATAACTTTTTTCTTCAGTATTAAACTACACATTGCCAACTCCTGAATTTTATGGATGTGAAGGATTGGAGCTTTTCACGTTTTTCAAAGTAGAAGATTTTACTTAATTCTTTACCTATTGCCAATCAATTGATTGATATTTTGAAGTTTCTTATAATTGGATATAAATACAATGAGTCAACTCTAAAAAGGTAAAAATTAGGTGTTTTTCAATCAAAACAAAAACTGTTTATATTGAAGTTATAGCACCATAATTTATGAAAAATCTTAAAATACCTATTTTTAGAATGGACTCAT
>NBLI01000005.1 GCA_002084535.1 Candidatus Zhuqueibacterota bacterium 4572_119 | reverse complement strand
ACAAAAAATGATGTGGCAGCCCTGGAGGCTGAAGATATTAGCATCCGGCAGCTTGGAAACTGGATTAAAAAAGAAATGACACGCCGATTAAAAGACCGATTTGTCATTAAAGGCAAACCGGAAAAGGACATCACCAAATCCACAACAAAAGAATTATGCCGGATTCATAAAAGGGAAAAGGAAAAACTTCTGAACATGATTCGCAGCTCCCGTCAAAACGGTTCTTCTGCCACCAGCATAAAAATAAAATATCACAAATTAGTTGAAATGGATAAACTATTCATTTACGCGAACTGGGATTGGAACAATACTGTTTTAGACGCGCTGCATGAAGCCGGTTTTCAGAGTTTTGAAGAGTTTGAGACTTTTATTGAAAATAAGGGGAAAAATTCAGTTGTGTCGGCGCAAAAAGCCCATGTCAGAAACAGGAGGGCAAGTAAAACAAAAGTAAATACAGATAAATAATATAATTAGTTACATAGTCATTATTAATGTTTTTTTTAATTTTTTCTTATCCTTGCCACGCAACAAAATAGATATTTTTATTTTAAAAATAAAAATCAGTCCAATGATGAAGCCATAACAATGTTATTTGATAATTGAGTTTAAATTTATTCAATTCTGGGTATTATAAATACTGTTGTTTAAATATTTTCAAACCTTAACTTAATTTAGTTTAGAAAAATTTAGGATGTCATATAGTTGCGCCTCTCTTTTTTCGAAATTTTCAGAAGAGACGATGTAGCCCGCATCGAATAATATAAACAAAAAACATGAACGATTCCCTAAAAATAAAAAAGGGATCATGAAAGAATCAGATCCCTTAATATTAGTAGCGGGGAGAGGATTTGAACCTCTGACCTTTGGGTTATGAGCCCAACGAGCTACCAGCTGCTCCACCCCGCGATCAAGGTCATAAATATACGGCATTTATTTCTCAAAGTCAAGTTTTTTTATTAGAAAATATTTTTTTTCTGGCTCATCTTACTGATTTTTGCACTATTGTTAACAAATAATTACAGCTAATAAATTGTGTCTCTCTTTACATACTTAATAAATTAGATTATTCATATCAACACAAAAAGAATTCTCACCAAGTCTATTCCAAAACCACAATCTTCCTCACTTCAACAATGTCCCCAGCCTCTAATTTATACAAATACAATCCCGACGCAAGGTCATCAGAATCTATCATCACCTTGTGAAATCCGGCAGTAAAAATACCGCGCGCAATGATTTGTACAACTTTTCCTCTGGTATTAAATAGAGTTAGTTTGATGTATTCATCTTGAGGGAGATTAAAGCTAATTGTTGTATTCGAATTGAAAGGATTGGGATAATTTTGGAAGAGAACAAAAGAGTGATTATTGTCGTTGCTATCATGTGTAACTGATGTTGATCTGCAATGAGACAGCCAAAAAGGCAAGGCAGGTCTGTCATTTCCCAGGGAATCTCTTAATGCTACACTGCGGAATATTTCAAAATCCGTCTGATCAGTTCTGTCCATTAAATAATTCAAAAACAGCCAATTCACAACTTCAACGTTTTGGCCAGTTATCAGCCCAAATAATTTATGAACATAATCAACCTGTTGCTGCGGAGAGCTAATCCAGGTGCCAATAAAGGAATCCGCTGGCCAACCTGTTTCTGTAATTACTAATGGTTTATCAGCCAACCTGTCAAAAACCGAATATAGATAATCCGGTGGAATTTCATTAGCGGTTTTATAGCTAAAAAACGGATAAACAGTTAATCCCAAAATGTCGATTTTTGCTGTGTCGATCGCGTCCAGCGCGCCCCAATAGGCTTGATTAAATCCTGTTAAAACACCAACTCCTGTTAGGTGTTCAAAATTAAAAACTGTTCCCACTTTTGTATTTGGCGAATGTGCTTTTATTGAATCACAAGCGTTGTGGAAAAAATCGATCCAATTCATATAATCGCTGGAATCCTGTTGAAAAGTGGAAACAAGTTTCTGCAAATTCGGGATTAGTCCGCTCGTTTCGTAGTTGTCCCGCCAGGCTGAATTAGCAAACACTACGCCGCCATCACACATGTCAGCGGCTTCCTGGAAAAATTCTCCTAAAAGCGAATAGTCATAAGGGTGTCCCGCCGGTGAAACCGCATAGCCCAATTTTCCCTGGTAATTTGTTTGCGACAACAGGCTCATGGAAACGAATAAAATAAAATTTATACTTGTGATGACTCTTTTCATTTTTTTACTTTCATTTTATTTTTTTGCGTTCAGTGATGTCGCTGATTATATTTTTTTCCTGTAAATTTCCTTTATCCATTAAAATACCTGGGTAAATCTTGAATACAACTTGATAAATCGCTAAAAAAAATCCCGCGATAGTACAAACCTGAATGCCAAAGGTCTCTGCACGCGGGAGAAAACTCGAACAATAATTGTCATCAAGCATTGACATCAAACAAGTATATGATAAAAATGATAAATAATCAAGTAAATTTATGGATCAACCAACATACGTCGTCAAAGCCCGTTTAACCCTTTCATATTCCACTTCAACATGTTTTATTTTTTCCGACGAATTTTTAAATCCTCCATTATTCCCAATTTCTTCCAGTTCTTTACCCAATTCTGAAAGTTTCATCGCGCCAACGTTTGCACTGGAAGATTTAAGGGAATGGGCTGAACGGATGAACAGTTCTTTGTCGTTCGATTCCAGTCCTTTTCTCATATTCTCAATTATCAATGATGTTTCATCAAAAAAAGTGTTAATCATTTCGACTAAAAAATCCCCGCTCTCATCCATGCTTTTTAGATTTTCAAGCACCGCCTCATCGATAGTAGCTTTATTATTTTTTGGTCTTTCTGTAACATTAATCAGATCAGATTTGACATGAACTTCCGGGTTCTCTGTTTTCCCTTTTTCTAAATAGGCTTTTTTAAGCGCTTCTGTCAATTCCAACAAGTTAATAGGTTTTTTAACATAATCATCCATCCCGGCCGCGAAACATTTTTCGCGATCACTTTTCATGGCGCCTGCTGTCATGGCAACGATCCGTGGCCGTTCTTTTTTGCCCCACTTTTCGTTGATCCGCCTCGATGCTTCCAGCCCATCCATTTCCGGCATCTGCACATCCATTAAAATAACATCATAATGCTGCCTCTCAACCGCTTGAATGGCTTCCAATCCATTTGAAGCAACATCAGCGCGGTAGCCCATTTTTTCCAGAATGCGAGTAGCAACTTTCTGGTTTACTTTATTGTCCTCTGCCAACAATATTTTTAACGGAAATTCTTTCGCCAAATTTTTATCAATTGCAGGCCGGAATTGTTTTTCACTCTCACTTGTCTCACCAGAAAATACTTCATTCAAAATATTATAAAGTTGAATCTGCTTAATTGGTTTTGTTACGTAACTGGTAAAATTCAATTCTTTGATCAAATCAAGATCATCTTTTTTCCCCAATGAAGTCAGCATAACAAGCGGCAATTGTTTCGGGTCTTTATATTTTCGAATTTCCCGTGCCAATTCCAGCCCATCCATTTCCGGCATTTGCATATCAAGAATAGCTATATCAAATGCTTCATTATTTTTAATTTTTTCCAGCGCTTCAACAGGATTAGCAACAGGGGTAGAAATCATCCCCCACTTTTTTACCTGCGTTGAGAGTATCTTCCTGTTCGTCTTATTATCATCTACAATTAAAACATTTTTATTTTTTAATTGGGGAACAGCTCCGAGTCTGTACTTTTTCGCTCTCGCTTTTCTATATTCTGCTTTGATAGTGAAGTAAAAAGTTGTTCCCTTGCCCGCTTCACTTTTCACCCACATCTTGCCACCCATCATTTCGCTTAACTTTTTGCTGATTGTCAATCCCAGGCCAGTACCACCATATTTTCTCGTAGTTGAACTGTCCACCTGTGAGAATGATTTAAACAAACGATTCATACGGTCTTTGGGGATACCAATTCCAGTGTCCCTGACCTCAAATTGCAATTCATACTTTTTATTCTCCAATCTTTTTGCCTTGACCGTCACAATCACTTCACCTTTTTCGGTAAATTTAATAGCATTGCCGAGTAAATTTGTTAAAATCTGCCTGATTCTGGTAACGTCTCCATAAATTGATTCTGGAACGTCTTCCTCAAAAATGTAAGCCAGATCAAGGTTCTTTTCCATGGCTTTATTCGCCTGAAGCTCCAAACATTCTTCAATGCAGTCCCGCAAATCAAATGCGATATATTCGAGATCAATTTTCCCGGATTCAATTTTTGAGAAATCGAGGATGTCATTGATAACACCCAATAAAGAATCACCGCCGCTGCGAATTGTGTCCACATAATCAGATTGTTCCGCATCCAGATTTGTATCCAATAATAACCCGGTCATTCCGATTACCGCGTTCATTGGCGTTCTGATTTCATGGCTCATATTTGCCAGGAATTCACTTTTTGCTTTTGTAGCCGCTTTTGCTTTTTCGAGCGCGTCTTGTAGTTCTTTAGTCCGTAGATTTATGGTTTCTTCTCTTTTACTGATAATGAGTTTTAATTTGTCCTGACGCCTGCCGGCAAGACTTGCAAACAATCCCAACCAGAACGGAGCAGTATCAATTATCCATAGCAAACAATTACTGCCCTGGGCTTGCATAAGACTCATGAATGATAAACTCCCCAATTCAGTATAAGCACATGCGATTGTACCAATTACTGGAAAACATAAGCCGAACGCGGCACCATAAAAAGCATAATTGCTTGTTTCTGTTTTAAAAAGCATACTTATTTCTCTCTAATATAATAATTTGATTTGTATTCTACCTTTATTAATTTCACTTAAGATATTCTTCAAGCGCCTTTTTCACTTTCTGAAACTCCTTTTCAACCTCTTTCATTTTTTCCGGCGCTTTTGTCATACCACCATTTTTGCCAAGCATCTCCAATTCTTTGTTCATTTCAGACAATATCAACGCGCCCAAATTCGCGCTGGAAGATTTGAGAGTATGCGCCGATCTGGTAAACAACTCCTTATCTCCTTTGTCAAATCCTTTTTTCATATTTTCAATGAGCGGTGGAGTTTCCTGCAGGAAAACATTGATCATTTCTTTCAGGAATACCTTCTCATCTCCTTCGTCCATACTGGCTAACATCTCAATAACGGATTCATCGATAGGAGAATCCTGTTTTTTTTCTTTTTCTTCTTTTTTATTCGACTCCGGGGCTTTTGCGATTTTTTTGTTTTTTGATTGAATTTTATTCAAGTTCTGATTACTACTGCTTTTCCTGAGCGCATCGGTCAACTGCTCCAGGTTAATAGGTTTGGACACATAATCATCCATTCCAGCGGCAAAACATCTTTCTTTGTCACCTCTCATAGCGCCCGCTGTCATGGCAATAATTCGTGGGCGGTTTTTTTGCCATTTTTTATTTATTAGCCGCGAAGCTTCCAAGCCATCCATCTCAGGCATCATCACATCCATAAGCACAACATCATATTTCTGACGCCCAACAGCATCAATCGCTTCCAATCCATTGGAGACAACATCCGCCCGATAACCCAATTTACTTAAAATTCTTGTAGCAACCTTTTGGTTAACCAGGTTATCTTCCGCAATCAGGATTCTCAAAGGATGATTCATTGCCATTTTTTCATCTAAAAACATAAACTTATCATTTTTTCCCTTCTTTTTAATAGAAGCGCCAAAAAATATTTCAGCGAAAATATTATAAAGCTGAGACTGCTTGATCGGTTTGGTCAGATAGCTGGCAAAGTTCAATTCTTGAATTTTAGTGATTTCGTCCGACTTACCCAGTGAGGTAAGCATGATAACAGGGAGCTCTTTTGAATTCCGGTATTTGCGAATCTCCCGCGCTAAAGACAAACCATTCATTTCCGGCATTTGCATATCGAGAATAGCCACATCGAATTCTTTATTGTCCTTAATCCATTCAAGTGCTTGCAATGGGGAACCTGTCGCGATAGACTTCATACCCCATGATTTTGTTTGCAGGGAAAGAATGTGCCTGTTCGTTTCATTATCATCTACAATCAACAGCTTCTTTCCTTTTAATTGTACAATTGAGCCTTTCAAATATACTTTTGGTTTTGCAGCCTTTGCTTCACCTTTAATCGTAAAATGAAATGACGTGCCTTTCCCTACCTCGCTTTCCACCCACATTTTACCGCCCATCATTTCGCTCAATCTTTTACTAATAATCAAACCCAAACCCGTGCCACCATACTTTCTTGTAGTCGAACTGTCAACTTGAGAAAAAGATTTGAACAGGCGATCCATTTTATCTTTTGGAATACCGATCCCGGTATCCTTAACCTCAAAATGAATTTCATGCGTTTTTCCCTTAACTATTTTTGATCTCACAAAAACAACAACTTCACCCTTGTCCGTAAATTTTACCGCGTTCCCCAATAAATTAGTAATAATTTGACGCACCCTTGTTACGTCACCTATAATTGAATTGGGAGTATTTTCTTCAAAAAAGTACGCCAGATCAAGGCCTTTTTGCATTGCTTTAGTTGCCTGCAGATCTAAACATTCTTCAATGCAATCCCTGAGATCAAAAGGAATAAATTCTAAATCGATTTTGCCTGATTCAATTTTTGAAAAATCAAGAATATCATTAATAACGCCCAGCAAAGCATCTCCGCCGCTGCGAATTGTTTCCACATATTCCAACTGCTCTGATGAAAGTTTGGTATCCAAAAGCAGACCGGTCATTCCAATTACCGCGTTCATTGGCGTGCGAATTTCATGGCTCATATTTGCCAGGAATTCCGATTTCGCTTCTGTCGCGGCTTCGGCTTTAATCAGGGCTTTATCCAACTCTTTATTTTTACGTTCCAGTTCCTCTTTTGCCCGTTTGCGATCAGTAATATCGGTAAAAACTCCCATAGAGCCCGAAAAACTACCATCTGCCTCGCTTAGCGGAGAAGCCGAAATCAATATATCTCTTGCCGTCCCATCTTTATGAAATAATATCGTTTCATATTCATTACGCTCACCTTTTTCTCTTATTTTCGTTTGACTCTTCATTTTTTTATAATGTTCTGATGAGGTTAATTGTGACAGATTTTTGCCTATTAATTCTTCGATTTCATAACCGAGCATATCAGCGAATCCCTGGTTAATATAAATCAAATTCTCATCGGGATCTGCTAAACATATACCATTTGTTGTTGATTCCACCACTGCCCGGTATCGTTGTTCACTTTCTCTGAATGCTTCTTCTGCTTTTTTCCTGTCAGAAACATCCCTGACCAGGCTTAATCTGGCGTCTTTGTTACCATACTTTACAGCTGAAGTTGAAATTTCAACCTGCATTATTTTCCCCGATTTTGTTATATGATTATAGTACTTTTCCGTGGTATCATTCTTTAAATTTTTTTCTACTATTTCAAAGTCATCAGGTGGATGCAAGTCGTGTGGGGTCATTTTCTTTAATTCTTCTTTGCTATAGCCATACCGCTTCAAAGTTGTCTCATTACAATCAAGAAAATAATTTGTCTTTTTGTCAAAAATAAATATTGGATCAGCCGTGTTTTCAAATAAAGCGCGGTACTTGGCTTCTGATTCGCGAATTATTTTTTCAGAAGCATGTTGTTTGGTAACATCACGGAAGCTCCAAACCCGTCCTTCATTTTTTTTATCCTGAATTAATGGGCTGGAAAATCTTTCAAATACCCTGCCATCTTTAAAATAAATCGTGTCAAGACTCTGTTTTGTGGAATTGTAAAGCTCCTGTATTTTGGAAGTAAATGCCTCCGGATCAATCAATTGTTCCAGTACAAAATTAAGTAATTTTTTATCATCTCTTATCTTTAGAAGCCGTTCAGGCATCTTCCACATTTTCGTAAAGCGGTCATTTGTGTGTGAGACCTTACCTTTTTTATCTACAACTAATATTCCATCTGCTGTTGATTCCAAAGTCGCTCTTAATAATGTGTCATTCTGTAGGAGCTTTTCCTCGGTAATTTTACGTTCATTGATTTCTTTTTGTGCTTTTTTATATAAACTGGCATTTTCAATCGCTGAAGCGATCTGTGTACATAATGTCTCCAAGGCAATTACATGGGTTTCACTGAATTGGTGAACCTTGTCGCTTTGAATATCAAGAACGCCAATGACTTTATTCTTCCTGTTCTTAATGGGAATCGAAACCTCTGAACGGGTTATCTCTTCTGCTTTGCGTATATAATATTTATTTTTACTTACATCTTCACTTACCTGTGTTTTCCCGGTTTCC
Organism: Candidatus Zhuqueibacterota bacterium 4572_119; assembly: GCA_002084535.1. GTDB lineage: Bacteria > Zhuqueibacterota > Zhuqueibacteria > Thermofontimicrobiales > Thermofontimicrobiaceae > NBLI01. The sequence continues at coordinate 10,296 of NBLI01000005.1, read as the reverse complement.
GCAGCTCTTCCTATCATGCCCTCTCCAACTGCTATCGTCATATCTTTGGGAAAAACGTCCTTATATCCTCCAGCAATGGACTGTAATATCAACTTACCCGACGGCTCATCCATTTGTAACAACATTACTCCATAATAGTTAAATCCATTACACACAGAGTTCACAACTTCATCCAAAAGTACATCTAATTGCAACTCACTGCTAACACGTTGTCCGACTTGATTGATTAATTCTGCTTGTTTTGCTTGCTGTTGAATTTTCAGCTCTGCTTTTTTACGATTTGAAATATCCTGCAAAATCCCAAGTGAGCCAATTACCTTCCCGGTTTTCTCATCATTGATTGGGACTGAACTATCACTAATCCATTTTTCTTCGCCATTAGGAATTTCGACACAAAAATCAACCTGGTATTCTGTTATTTCTCCGCTGTCAAAAGCCGCCAAATAATCTGTTATGTTTTTATAATCTTCAGAATTGGTAATGGTTATTGCTTTTCTTATTGCCTCCACTTTATCTGATGTTAGATTCTCACAAGGAATTCCAAAAAGTGCTTCCGCATCTGATCCAAAAAACTCATAAGTTCGACTGGCTAAATGGAAACGATATGGGACACCACGGGCATTTTTAATTGCCTCTTGATATATTTTTTGTGTCTGTTCCAATTTCTCCGCTGTTCTTTTTCGCTCTGTGATATCTTTGTCCACACCCCGAAAACCTGACAGATTTCCCTTTTTATCGAAAATCGGAACGCCATTTGTTAACAAGCATACCTTTTTACCATCCTTTGTGATATTCCAGTTCTCCAGGTCAACAATGGACTTCTTTTGAGAAACAATTATTTTTAATTCTTTCCCCACGCGCAAAGCTTCTTCTTCAGCCATGAAATGAAAAGGCGTTTTACCGATAAGTTCTTCGGCTTTATAACCTAACAACTGCTCCACTGTTTCTGATACGTATGTATATTTTCCTTTTTTATCTACTTCCCAAATACAATCCGCTGAACTCTGGACAATATCTTTAAACCTGCGTTCACTATTCCTTAGTTCTTCATCCATAAGCTTACGTTCACTAATGTCTCGCATCGCACACTGAATAGTTTTTACCTTTCCGTTTTCTATCAGGGGTTTTCCAGATACTTCAACCCAAAATGGATCGCCGCTTTTGGGCTTGAATAAAAATTCCAGCGAAGATGATTTTTTGGTTTTTGGAGCCCTTTTTATTTTCCCCAAAGCGGCAAGTAAATCAGATTTTCTGGCAAAGTATTTCAAAATATGGGATCCAACTTCCTCTTCCGGATCATACCCGCCAAACTCTTTTATAGCCGGGCTGCAATATTCAACTTTCCCCATCAAAGACAGACTTAATATTACATCCTTTAAATTGTCAGTTAAAAACCTATGTTTTTGCTCACTTTCTTTTAATGCTTCCTGATATCTTCTCTGTTCATCAATATCCCGTACAAATGCCAAAACCGCGGGCTTGCTATCCCATGTTACCAATTTCGCTGTTATTTCTACCCAAAATTTCCTTCCATTTTTATCAATCACCCTAAAAGAATAATTATCATCAACTACTTCACCATTCAACCTTTTCTTATGTATTTCAGATACATACTTTTTATCCTCCGCAGCAACCAGTTTAATAAAACTCATATCTAATAATTCTTTTTCTGTGTAACCAATTAGTCCCAAAGTTGCTGGATTCGGAAACTTTATTTTCATATCCTGGATGATAAAAATTGCCTCTTTTGCCGTATCAATGACATGGCGGTATTTTTCCTCCGAATCTTTGAGTGCTTTTTGAGCTTTTACTTTTTCAGTTACATCTTCGCCCGAACTCAACAGTCCGGTTATTTCGCCGTTGGAGTTTTTTATTAGTGAATTATGCCAGGCAATTATTTTTTCTTCACCATTTTTGGTCAATACCGGATTTTCATAATATTCAACTGGTTTTACCTCTCCGGTAATTATCTTATCAAAGACCCTTCGAACCTCTTTTTTTGATCTATCATGAAGGAAATGGTCAAACCAATTTTTCCCAATAATTTCCTCTTCTTTATAGCCTAATATCTCACATCCTTTGGGATTGATCAATGTTACATTTTGATTCAAATCAAGTGCTACCAACATCACACCCGCCACATTCAGATATTGAAGAGCCCGGTTCTTCTCATCTTCGATAACCTGTTGAGCCATTTTACGCTCTGTAACATCTCTTAAAAATCCTTCAATTCCTTTTGGTTTTCCCTCTGAATCAAAAATAAAGTGTGCGTTTACCGAAGTATGTATAATATTTCCTTTTATGCCTCTTAGTTTTATTTCAAAATCCGTCACCTGCCCTTTCGCTTTCATCTCTCTTAAAAAATTCAACCTATCCTCTTTATCGCTATAAAAAGTCAATACGTTTTTTCCAATGATATCTTTTTCATTGAAGCCAATATGCCTTTTTACGGATGGACTAATATCAACAATCTTCCCGGTAACATCGGTCCGGTAATACACATCTTGAATATTGGTAAAAATATTCCGGAATTTTCTCTCACTGATTCTTAATTCATTTTCTACCTTTTTCCTGGCAGTAATATCGCTAAAATTCTCAACAATACCAATGATTTCACCTTCATGTGATCTGAAAGGAGTTACTGACAAAGTACAATATACAGTCTCACCTGAACCACTTTCCAATTTAACCTCGTATTCTATTTTATCCTCCCCATTAAGTATTCGCTGCATGGGGCAATCTCTGGTTTGACAATTGGAGCTACACACCATTTCATTACATTTTTTCCCGATAATTTCTTTTATCTCTAATCCGGTTAATTCAGCATAGGTTTTATTCACGCGTATAATATTATAATTAAGGTCTATTACCCGCATCCCACTCGCGGCTGTATTAAAAATTTGAGTAAATTCAGTGTTTGCCCTTCTAATTTCTTCTTCTTTTTCTTTCCATTCACTAATATCAACAAAGCTTTCTACCAGGTGCTTTCGCCCATTCAACATTACGACAGTTACTGTTTTGATAATTGGGATTTCTTTTCCTTCAGCATTAATTAAAACCCGTTCCGAATTATTGACGTAATCCCCATGATCTGTTATCGGACAATTCCCCTGTTCAGCCGGACAAATAAATTTATGACATATATTTCCTATTACTTTTTCTCTGGGAAGCCCGATCATTTGTAACGCATTCCTGTTTACATCAACAATTCTGTGATTTTCCGCATCAATGAGCAAAATTCCGGTTTGGACATTTTCTAATATTTTTTTTATGGTTTTCTGACTCTCTAATAGTGCTGTTTCTTTTTCCTTTCTCTCGGTTATGTCTCTAACAATCAGTTGATATATTCCTTCTTCCTTATTAATAATGTTCGCGGATATTTCTACATCAATAACCTGTCCATGGGACTTTCTAAATTTTGAATCAAAGCGAAAATATCCTTCTGATTTTATAATTTCAAAAGCTTCTTCCGCCTTCTTGCAGCAGTCATTCGAGTACAAAGTCAAAATATTATTTGAGATCATTTCATCGCACTTCATCAGCAGCAAGTCGCACGCGCTTTGGTTAACCTCCACAATAATATTATCAAAATTCACAATAAATATAGCATCGTTTGAGTTTTCAAAAATCGACCGGAACAAGTGCTGATTTTTTCGGGAACTTTCTTCTGACTTTATAAATTTAATCACATTTTCAATTGTTAAAGACAATGTTTTCAAATGGCTCTGATCAGGCATTTTTATCAAATAATCTGACGCGCCCTTTTTCATGGCTTTAATGGCGATTTCTTCAGACCCGGTACCTGTGGCAATGACAACCGGTGTTTCAAGTTTCATATCTAAAATGTCAAACGCGGTTCCATCGCCCAACTTAAAATCAGCGACTATCACGTCAAATTGTTGTGTCTCAATTCTCTGTTTTGCTTCAGCAATTGAGCTGGCGATTGTATAATCATAAGGAATTTTTTCGCTCTTTATATAGCGTTCGATTGCCATGCGATCTACTTTATCATCTTCAATAAATAATATTTTAATATCGGTCATTGTTTTATCCTTATTGTTGATTGTTTTTCCTTACAAATATTAGCGCCATGAATTACTGGCTCTCCCTTGCTCCCTTTTATGGAAGTCAAAACCGGTGTTGGTAGTACACAGAAACAGATTCCGCGTTATAAACATCGGAACCGTTCTTTAAAAATTCAATAAAAACACCATTATATTTCATGAAATAAATCCCAAGCTTCCCACTGAAATTATGTGAATATATACTTTGTTGATTCACTAATGAATATCCCGCGCTCGCGTTAATGAAGTTAGAAAATTCATGTTCAACATTAAAGCCAACAGCCGAGGTAGCCAGCTCATCAGGTGTCCAGTAGGGTAATGAACTCGAATATATTTTTTTAAAGTCCTCATAAGAATAATAGACAAAAAACACAAGCCTGGGATTCTTCAATTTCATTGAAAAATATGAAGCCAATGTTGCTGTTTTTTTGTTATTGTCGTCGGAATAACTCACATCACTGTACAGCCCGGAAAGGCTCAGCCGTTTTGTCAATTGCCAGTAAAATTCTCCCTTCACACCACCAAGCATAATTTTATTCGTTATTGCCCTCACCCCTTCACGGGATTCAGAACGTGTGTACCGGACATTCGTGTGTAGCCTGTTAAAAAATTTCTGATTAATTTGCATCCGAAACGCCAATGGCGTCCAGCTTGAAGAATAATGAGTTGCCGCAATTTCCACCAGCATTGAAGTATTGGTAGTAAAATTAAATTTTGATGACATGAGTCCCCCATAACCCACCAGCGATGAATCCAACCTCCCGTCCCAAATTCTGTTTCGCGCGGCTTTAAATTGGTACTCCCAAAAACGCGAGCAGAAACACGTAACACCGACTGGAATTTGTTCGCGTGTCAATTTATTAGAATCGCTTATCCTGTTGTACCGCGCCTCTAAAAATGTTCCGTATTCCCTGCGAATTCCAATAAGCATATCCCGCGCTTTTTTATTGTTTGGTTCAAACTTGAGCAGTTTATTCAGGTTTGTTTTTGCCAAATCCCATTTCCCGGACCAACGCTGCAATTCTGCCAAAGACCACAAAATTTCTTTATTGTAAGGCTGCTCGTTCAAAATTTTTAGCAATATTTTTTCTGCCTTATTCCCCTGCCCGCTCCAGATAAACGCATTGGACAATTGTTTTTTAAAAAAATCATTCTGCGGCTCAGTTTCCAATAATTGTTCATATAATATCGCCGCGTCCGCGGGACGATTATTCCACATATATTGCTGAGCTAATTTTTTCTGTACTTCAAAATTATCCGGCTGCAATTTCAATATTTCCTCATATTGACCTATTGCCTTTTTGTTCATATTATTCCAGACATATTGCTGGGCAAGCTCCTCACGGATGCTGACACTGTCCGGTTCCAGCTCCAGCACATTCTCTAATATCCTGATTCCGTCTTTCACCCTGTTTGACCAAAAATAATTTTTCGCCAGAATTTTTTTTGTCTTCGTGTCTGTCGGATCCAGTTTAACAATTCTTTCATATTGTTTCACTGCCAAATCGTTCATGTTATTCCAGCTGTAAAGTTGCGCCAATTGATGGTGAACTTCCAGGTTGTCCTGCTCCAAAACGAGAACATTCTCCAATAAATCAATGGCTTTTAATTGCTTATCCGCCCAAATATATTGTTGAGCCAGTGTTTTCATTGTCTCTGAATCTACAGGATTTAACCGGACAATCTTTTCGTAACAAGCGACTGCTTTTTCATTCATGCTATTCCATGTGTAAAGCTGTGCCAGCCGCCGCCACGAACTTAAATGATCGGGATATTCTTCAACAATCTTTTCATATTGTTTAATTGCCTTGAGTTGTTCGTTCTTTTCCACCAGTTCTTCTGCAAGCTGTATGCTCTTATCCAAATCCTGGAAATCAGGTTTGAAAATCTTTTCACTATTATAAACTAACAGGTAATCCTGCGGGAATAAAATCCCAATAAAGATCAACTGTGATAAAGTAATCACCACACAAACAAATTTTCTGAAGCCAATCATCAGCCGATCTCCTTTTCTTTGATCTGGTTATCAAATTGAATCATCATTATTAAATCGGTCGCTTTAAAAACAAAATGACTGCCAAAGTCTGTTTGGTGCTCATGGACCAATTCACAACCGAGCATCCCGTTAAGCACGTTTTTGTCCCTCAAATATAAATAAAAATATGCTGGTACTACGTTGGTCTCCAGGTTTAAAATATTCCCCTGAGCAGACGCGCCAATTTTCATCTGGTCGTAGCGCTGCATGACATCGTAAGCCTGTTTTCTGTTCATAAAATTCAGCCAGGGATAGTTTTCTTTCGCGAACTCAAGCCAATTTATGAAGTGGTAATACAATCCGTTTTGCGCAGGTTCCCCGTGCCATTTTAATTCACCAATTTCACTATCCTCCAGATCTTCCTTACTGTACCTTTCGCCAAGTGGATAAACATCATCAGGATGTACAAAATGCGACCAGATTCCATTTGACGACAGGATTGAAATCATAGCGCGTTTATAAAATTCTGTTAGGATGAAACCGGATGTTATTCGCGGGATTAAATATATATCCTTGTTCCAGGGTTCCGTGCCAAACTCGCGAAATTGTCCTTCTTCAAATATACCAAGAAACAGGGGACCAACTTCTTTAATAGAAGGATATACTTGAGTTAATGTATTAATTCCGGTTGAATCATATATATTCAAAGGAGGAATATATGAAAAAGGCTCCTGCCCAAGATTGTCTATTTCCCATCTTTTTTTACTTGCATTTAAAGCCAATTTCATATTATCAGGTGTTATCCAGTTTTCTAATGTCAATGGCTGATGATTATATCCATGTAAACCAAGCTCTGTCACATCTGTTAAACTTGTTACCGCGTACTGTGAAGACTTAATTTTTCTCCCTCCCAACTTTATTTCACCATGGAGCCATTCATAAAATTTGTAAGGCGGTGCAGTCTGTCCATTATAATTAAAAACCACCACCGATGTATATTCAAGACCGAACCGTTTTGCCAGTTTTAACATATCCGGGTACCATTGCAGAGTATAAAACTCTGATATCGTCATGTCAAATTCGGATTTAATCGGCTCAAGTTTCATATTGGATGATGAGTTGGGATAATCATCAATATCAATTAATCCTATATTTGCCAAAGCTACCACAGTAAACGGCTGCACCACACCAACAGAGCGGGTGATAAAGCCGCGGTTTATCTTTCTGGCTAACAGACCCGTGTTCCAATAAAGGACTTTTCCAGCACCATAATTATGTGTCCATACGATATCATTTTGTTCATTATTTCCGATGACATCTATTCCCGTTGCGACATCAAGCTTATAATTTGAAATATCCTCGCCTCGAAATTCAAGTCCTTTGCTGCCAGGTAGAAATTCCCTAATAATTGTGAATTGTCCCTCCTCTTCATTAAATTCCGGTTCAACCGCACCCTTCACACCAAACAAGTGGGGAATATTCTCATTCCAGGTTCTATATAAAACAGCTAATCCTCCACCACTACTGATAAATTTTTCAAGTTTCAAACATTGTTCTTTATTCAGTTTCCATAGATTTTCTGTGGCGGAGACGATTGAAGCGTATTTATCCAGCATTGGCAACCCAAATCCGGTTGCCATATCAAAGCGGTCGTAAGAAATTTTTCCATAATTAAATGTTTGTATTACCTGATTATAACACAACAGACCATACTTATCCGTACTGTCAAAAACCAGCAAAGTCTTTGGTCCGTTAATTTGTAATGGCTCTTTGCTAATCAAGTTTTTTTCTTTTTTCCTGTCAGTTATTAAACAGGAAAAATTCGTAACCAATAGTCCTAACAAACAAACCACAACAAACCTGTAAAAATTTTTATTGTTCTTTTTCATTAAAAATCTGTCCCGGCTTGTTCAACGGTTTCAAAAAGTTGTAAATGCTTGTCTAATCTTGTTAACTTTATAACCTTTAGCACTTCGGGTCTGGCAGCGGCAAAGCGGATTGTGCCTTCTTTTGTTTTTGCCAATTTATAGGCGACCACAAAGATCCCCAGTCCGGAACTGTCGATGAACGCCACTTCGCTCAAATCCACAACCAAATTCACAGTACCAGAATCGATCAATTCCTTCAATGCATTTCTTAACTGGGGCGCTACAGATACATCAATTTCTCCGCTAAGTTGAACAACCGCGAAACCATCTTTTTTCAATACTTTGTGTTCCATGTTTTTCACCTCTATTTTATCTGTTTGAATAAGCGTTTCTACTCTTTCAATCCATTCGTTAAAAATGAAACAATCATCACAAGAATTATCACCGTGTTTCTCACAAAGCACTCCCGGGAAACCCCAGCAATAAACATTTTTCTGCTGAAAAGCCGGACAATTTTCACACACATCTTCTGGTTCTCCTTTGAACTTCCAGCAGAAATCAAATGTCTCCTCGATTTTTTTATTTTGCTTTTTCTCTAATATCTTAATCAGTTCTTCAACAACTTTTTCATCAAACTGCTTCTCCCTGCGGAGTTCCAAATCTTCTAAAACTTTCTTTAAGGAAAATGCTTTCCTTGCCTTGCTATTCGACGTAATATCAGCAAAGTAATCCGCTATTGCCAGGATTCGTCCGCTCATTGGGATTTCATCACCTTTCAATCCATTGGGAAAACCCCAGCCATCATTCCACTCATGGTGCGTTCGTACTGCTTCAATAATATCCTTGGAGATGGGCAGCACCTCAATCATACTGGCGCCAATTTCAGGATGATTATAATCAGCCTGGAAACCATCAGTGATCTCAACCACGCCGCACATCCCCACATCGTGGATTAAACCTGCCTGTGAAATATTTTTAATCTCTTCCGCGGAGAACTTCATCTGGTAAGCAATTTCAGCCGCCACGTTTGAAACCTGACCGGAATGACCGGTTGTAAAAGGCGAACGATGGTCATAAGCCCTGCTCATCGCGACCAAAGTATCAAAATACCGGGTGGTAAAATTTTCAAACAATTTCGTATTGTTCAATACAAGTTTAATCTGTTCTGTGAAATTGGTAAGCACTGAAAGGCTGAATTCTGAAAACATTTCCGAGGCGTCAAAACTCATGAGCGCGAAAACACCAATTAGCTTTTTCTTCTCCACCAATGGTACCGCTAAAATCGACTTCACTTTATATTCAGCCACAAAATCATAATCACTCAATATTAAAACTTCACTATCTTCTTCTGACCATTCAAACATTCCGTTTTGGCTATTTAAATTCATTTTTTCCGCGAAACCATCCGGCAAATTTTTATGCGCGCGCACTGTCATGTTTTTTTCTGATGAATCCGTAATTGCCACAAAGCCCGCCTCTGCTTTTGTCGCTGTCAACGCCAAATCCAGCAGCAAATCCACAAAGCGATTCACTTCAAGCGCTGAACCGAGCATTCTTTTTCGTACTTCAGCGCTGGAATCGAGTTTCTGAATCTCGGCAAGCAAATCAGATGTTCTTTTCAAATTACTGATGGCAGAAGCAGCCGCCACTGAAAATTTTTCCAGCTCTTTTTTTTCTTTCCCGGAAATTTTTTCATTTTTCAAAGGACCACATAAAATTGTTCCGATAAATTCCTCACCATTAATTAAAAGAGGAATGTTGAGCAATTCGCCTCCCCATTCTTTCACCGGGATTATTTGACGATGACTTTCCCTCAATTTAATACTCGATTCGGGCTGCTGATAAATCTCCAGTAATTCTTTGTTTTGTGCTGATTTTTCAGAAAGATCCTCAATTTCGGACATGTTTGTTGATTCAAGCACCAGTTTCTCTTTATTCTCTGACAACAGGTACAAATAGAAACAAAATTCATCAACTTTTTTCTCTAACAAAGAAAAAATAAATTTATAGCCCTGAATGCTATCATATTTATAGAAAGGATATGTAGCCATCTCCCGCCAAATATCCAATCCTTTATTTTCTTTTTTTAATATTAAACCCATGGTTTCACTACTTTTTTATTCATTCAACCTTTTCGCCTTCGTGTTTATTTTACAATTTAAAATTCTGAGCAAATATGCATTTTGTCATCCCAAACAGGTAACCGATCGCAGCGTAGCTGTTGATTATTATATTTTTTTAAAAATTTTTAATGAGTCAACTCTAAAAAGGTAAAAACCAGGTATTTTTTCAATCAAAACAAAAACTGTTTATATTGAAGTTATAGCACCATAATTTATGAAAAAACTTAAAATACCTGGTTTTTAGAATGGACTCTTTAATAGAATAA
>NBLI01000113.1 GCA_002084535.1 Candidatus Zhuqueibacterota bacterium 4572_119 | reverse complement strand
CTGTTCATAATTTAAAAGCCCAAGCTCAAAAATGGAAAGGCAAAACAGAGGTTAAGAATGGTATCAACTACATTCACAATCCCAAACAAGGTATGTGGGATAACGATCCCACAAAAAAACTGATTGTCGAAAAAATATTTTCAATTGGAAGCATGAATGCGGATGATGAATATTTGTTCAGTTGGGTCAAAGATATTACAACCGATTCAGCGGGGAATATTTACGCTTGTGATTCAAAAGAGCACCGGATCCAAGTTTATGATAAAAATGGAAAACATCTCCGCACGATTGGGAGAAAAGGACAGGGACCAGGAGATTTAATGCGACCGATGGCAGTTCGAGTTGACAGGGATGGGAAAATCTTTGTTCAGGATGATTTAAATTACCGCATATCTATCTTCAAGCCAAATGGTAAATTTGACCATAGTTTTAAATACAGACAAATAGCTGGTGAAAATTTAGAAATTGATTTATCAGGCAATGTTTTGCTCAATCACGCCCTTTTTGGATTACCAAAAGGACAGACTATTCCTCCAATTGTTACTGTTTATAATTTAAAAGGAAATGTTAAAAAACAATTTGGTAAGCCCTTATTAATTTTAAAAAAAGATGGCTACGGAAGACCATATTATGCCTATAACGGTTTTTCAAAACAAAAAGATGGCACTTTGATTGTTCATTTTTCTTATACATATCTTATTCACATTTATAAAAAGGGTCAACTGTTTAACATAATTGAAAAAGACAGCCCAATTTTCACAAAACCAGAAATTGTCGAAACAGTTTTCAAAGCCACAACAGGAGAAGGCGGGAAAGTAAAAAGTGTCACGCAACGAAGTGGTATTCGAAAAATTCTACCATTGCCTGATGGAAGTTTCGTTGCTGTTATTTTTGACAAAGGCAAAGATTTCAAAGAAAAAACTATTGGCGGCAGAGATTTTGTAACATTTCTTGATTTATTTAACAGCGAAGGCAAATTCCTGAAAAGCTATTCATGGGATTGGCAACAATACGGATTACTGGAACATGTTGACGAACACGGGTATTTTTATACCAACCGCGGTGATTCTGAAATTGTCCCCGGTGTAACAAAATGGAAAGTTTCTTTTGAATAATAGGATAACAGTTTTACTAAAAAATTACTAATCAAATCTCTATTATCAAGTTCCCTGCTTTTAGCAATATCTAAAAACTGACTTGTCGGGATAAAATGATGTATTCAACAAGTACAATTTATCTCATTTACCTAATCTATTTCTAATTTTAATTTTCAAGGAGGGAAATATGTTAACTGGAAAACGTGTGCTTTTTGCTACAATCTGTGGATTTATCTTCGGGTTAGTTTGTATGATTTTTGCCACCTCAAATCCAAACGCGACCGAACCGGTCACCTCCACAATGCAATGGCTCATTATTATCAGCCGCACGCTGATGGGTTTCACCATTGGCATCAGCGCCATTCGATTAAACTGGTGGCTTCACGGGATTGTGCTGGGAGCTATTACCAGCATCCCAATGGCGATACCTGTTCTTGATAGAATAGAAATTGCCATTGGCACCATTGTGATGGGAATTATTTATGGATTCCTCACTGAGCTCATTACGAGCATCGTTTTAAAAACCAAGTCTGCAGCAAATTTATAATGGTACTATTTATGAGTCAAAATTAAAGGAGAAAAACCAGGTATTTTTCAACCAAAATCAACATTCATATTTTCAAGTCATTGTTGCAAATTTTTTGGCAACTTTGAAATGGTTGATTTTTAATTTGTATTGAAATTATAAAACAGCACTTAATTTAAACATGCCAAAATATTTAAACATTAAAAACTGGAACAGAAAAGATCACTTCAACTTTTTCAAGGATTACGATAATCCCTTCTTTAATATCTGTTTACAGCTTGATGTTACCAAATTGTTCAAATTTGTAAAAGATCAGAAGCTCTCTTTTTTTACTTCATTACTCTATTTATCTATCAAAACAGCCAATGAAGTTCAACAATTTCGATGGAGAATTCGAGACGAAAATGTTATTATTCATGACGTGGTTCACGCGGGCTCAACTGTTTTAAACAATGATAATGAAACATTCAGTTTTTGTTATTTTAAATACAATCCTAACTTTAAACATTTTGCCGCTCACGTTTCCAGGGAATTAAAGGACAATCAAGCAAGCGGCGGGAAACTGGATCCACAAGATTTCCGGGATGATATGATCCATTATTCCGTCCTTCCCTGGATTGCTTTCAACAGCATTTCACATCCCCGTAAATTTAATCAAATCGATTCAGTCCCCAAAATTGTCTTTGGAAAATATCATCGGACAGAAAATGAAATAAAAATGCCCATTTCTATTGAAGTGCACCACGGTCTGATGGACGGAATTCACGTGGCAAGGTATCTTGATTTGTTTCAGAATTATTTGAACGATTCGGAGAAAATCTTGACTTTTAAATAGTGCATGAACGAAAACAACAAAATTGTGTAATTTCGAGCAAAGCGAGAAATCTGAACTTATTAATAATATTTGAGTTACAGATTCCTCGACTTCGCGATGCTCCGCTCGGAATGACACAAACAATAGTTTTCGTTCAGACACTAAATAGCTGTAAATCCTCTAAAACCAATCTGCAATTAGCAAAAAAAATCCTCAACAGATTCTACTCTCAAACTCAACCTAAACCTCAATTTTCACCTTTGCCTTCACCTTCCCCCCAAACGCTACAATTTCATCAAAACCCATTTTTCCCTTTACATTTCAAAATTTTATGTTTATATTTTAACAAACGAATTGTTCCTTTCGCAACTTTTTAAAAACATCAATTACAAACATGTTTAAAAAATGGTTCCGAAAATATTCTTTTAATATCCGCGTGAATTCATTCCTGTTCATCCTGCTTATAGTATATGCATTTCTCCCCGCATCACATTTGATTAACGCCAGGGACAAAAACAACCAATCAACAACCAAATTACCATATTTTATCGACGTTACAAAATCAGCCGGGGTCGATCTAAATTCAAAGAGTATTTCCGCCATCTGGGTTGACTATGATGAAGACGGATTTATTGACCTGTTTGTTGGCAATGGTTATAATCAAAAAAATGTTCTCTATCGAAACCTGGGTAATGGAGTTTTTAATGATGTAACTAAATCCGCCGGATTGGTCAGTTATTTATGGAGCAGTCTTTCCACATGGATTGATTTTGACAATGATGGGGATTTGGATTTTTATTTGCATAACACCACTGGCAACCAATTTTTCGAAAACACCGGCAAAAACAGTTTTACTGATATATCAAAATCCATGGGTTTTCCGCTAAAAGGATATTCTTACTGGGCTGATTTTAATAATGATGGTTGGCTGGATTTTTTTGTTAACAGATCGGATGCCAATCGAGAACAAGCCGGAAGCCCGCCAAATCTATTATATAAAAATTTAAAAAATGGCGAGTTTGAAGAAATCGCGGTAAGAGCTGGTGTAGCAGATGAAAAAGATGCTGTGTTCGCCAACTGGATAGATTATAATAATGATGGACTCGTCGACCTTTATGTGACAAATAACAATCACCAATCAGATCATCTTTTTAAAAACAATGGCAACGAAACATTTACTGATGTGTTTTCTGCAACAGGTATAAATGAAAACAACGGCGAACCCAGTTGGGCAGATTTTAACAATGACGGCTGGATCGATTTATTTATCGCGGATGGAAAAAACTCAAAATTATATAAAAATGAAGGGAACGGCAAATTCACAGATTTAACTTTACAAGCAGGATTGGAATTTCAAGACAAAGCTTTAAATTCAGCCTGGGTTGATTTTGATAACGATGGATACCTTGATCTTCATTTAAAAAGTCATGATTCACAACAATATATTTCAGAAACAATTATCTTTCATAACAATCAAAATGGAACTTTCACAAAAATTACACAACAGATAGGATTTGTTTTACAAGGGCAAAATTTCAATGTTTCATGGGCAGATTATGATAATGACGGCGATCCTGACCTTTACATGGCTAACAGGGGTAGTAATATCTTATATCAAAATCAGGGAAACAATAATAACTGGATAAAAATAGATCCGCTCGGAAACAGAAGTAACAGGGACGCGATTGGCGCCCGGGTCAAAATAGTTTGCGGCTCATTAATACAATACCGGGGGATAGGTTTAGGTCAGAACAATTTTTCACCCACCCGGCAAACTCCCCTGTTTGGATTAGGAAAAAACACTACTATTGATAGTATTATCATTCACTGGCCTTCGGGTATGGTTCAGGACACCAGCAACATAGCTGTCAACCAAAAAATCACAATCAAAGAGCCGGCTCTTCCCCTGTTTACCAACATAACTAAAACGTCCGGCATAGCTGATTTTATTTTCAAATCATTCGGTGTGACATTTGTCGATTTTGATCAGGACAACGATGCCGATCTTTTTATTTGTAATCATGAAATGACAGACAATCTTTTATTTCGCAATATGGGTTTTGGGAAATTTAAGGACGCCACAAAATCTGTAGGGCTCGATTACTCTTCCAGTTACTCCGGCATTGGTTGGGGTGATTTTAATAATGATGGATTTGGCGATATATACGCGATTGGTTCCATTGCCGCTTCAAATTTACTGCTTCAAAACACCGGGCGCGGTTCATTCCTGAATATTTCCAAATCCACAGGGACAGCAGGCAAAGAGAATTATTCAACAGACCTGGCGCTGGGTGATTTTGATAATAATGGTTTTTTAGACATTTATGTGGGGAATGATGGCTCCAACATATTGTATTTCAATAAGGGTAATTTTAAATTTAAAGATGTGACAGTCCGAGCCGGTGTGGCAAATTCATTAATCAGTGTCTGCACTGCCGGGGATTATGATAACGATGGTGATCTCGATATTTATGTCGGTAATAATCGCGGCGGTTACGACGAATATCCGATCAGGGATGGCTGGACAAACCGGCTTTATCGTAACAATGACAATGGCACATTTACTGATGTCGCGGAAATCGCAGGTGTTCAGGACATGGGAAATTCCAAAGGTTGCTGCTTTGGCGATTATGACAATGACGGCGATCTCGATTTATACGTGGGAAATGACGGCAATCCCAATTCTTTATTTCAAAACAATGGTGATGGCACTTTTACCAATGTAGCAGAAATGGCGGGCGTTGGCGAGCCTTTGGGGACACATGCTGTACTGTTTACTGATTTTGACAACGATGGTTTTTTGGATATTTACGCGGCGGGTGGCAGCTACATCCCGGAACAGCATGAATATAGTATTAACAAAGATCATCCTGATAAAATTTATCACAATAATGGAGATGGAACTTTCTCTGATATTTCCCAAAAAGCGGGGATTGAATTTAATAAAGCCGCTACCACGGGAATTGCTTCAGCCGACTATGACAATGATGGTGATATGGACTTAGCTTTAGCAAATAGCATTAGCAAAAACATGAGACCTGCCGCCAATGTTCTTTTACGAAATAACGGAAATGATAATTACTGGATCCATTTTAAACTTATCGGCAGGAAAAGCAACAAATTTGCCATCGGAGCGCGGGTAAAAATAATTGCCGGTGATTTAACTCAAATTCGGGAAGTCGGCGGTGGAATTGGTTACGGCTGCCAGAACAGCCTGCCTGTCGAATTCGGATTGGGCGGCAAGGATTCTGTGGACCAGGTAATCATTCGCTGGCCAAGTGGGATTGTACAAAAACTGAAGAAAGTTACCGTTAATCAAATAAACTTTGTTGAGGAGCCATTCCAGGTCGGTCCTCTCCAGATGAGCGCTGCCGCTTACAATCGATTTATCATCGGATTTTTCATTTTAATGGGGATTTGTTTATTAACGGTTTTGAGCGTTTTTATTTTCATCCCGGTAGTCAAAAATATAATTGTCATACGAAAAAAGAAAAAAGAAGAAACCACCCGCAAAATCAAGCTGACTCTCTCAAAGAAAACTGATGTTATGGGCAAAGAACTTATTAGCCAATATGAGACTGGCGAATCAGAATTTCGAGGGAAAACTTCTCCACCGATTTTAATCATTAAAATTAATACAATAAAATTCAGAAACGAATACTTAATTACCC
>NBLI01000112.1 GCA_002084535.1 Candidatus Zhuqueibacterota bacterium 4572_119 | reverse complement strand
CAAATCTATATTTACCCGTTTTTCTTTCAAAAATTTTAAATACATCATCATTATTTGTTATAGATGTCTGTCCATCAAAACCCACTTTTTTCTTGATGGTATTTTCTAAATCTCTAATAATTTCATAACCAACAGAATTCCTTTTTAATAACCTCGCGACTTTTAAAGTGGTGCCACTTCCTGCAAAGGGATCTAATACTGTTTCATTTACGTAAGAAAATAGTTTTATAATTCTGTAAGGCAATTCTTCTGGAAAAGCGGCAATGTTTTTCTCAAGATATGAGCCTGGTAGAACATTTGTCATTTCCCAGAGTGTTTTATACCAATTGTTATTTTGAAATTCATTTTTATCAACTTTAGAAAGCTCTCTAATTTCCTTTGATTTCGAGCGGTAATTGAACTTACCTTTTTGAAAAATAACAATGCTTTCCAATAAATTATCTGGATAGAAATACATTGGATAGGGATTTTGCAATAATACACCGCTACGTTTACTTATCCGAAGATAACCATCAGGTTTTTTCCAAACAATTTTGTCCCTGTATCTAAAACCAGCATTTTGCATGATTTTTATAGCGTCAGCAACAATTGGATATTTTATTCCGTCAACTAACATATCATCAATATTAAGTGCAAATATTCTTCCTTGTTGCAAAACACGATATGCTTCTTTTGAAAATTGTACTAATACATTTAAATATTTTTCATAATTGGTGAATAAGCCTTGATAATCGAAGGGTGCATTGAAATAGGGGGGAGAAGTTACTATCAGGTGGATGCTTTCATCTGAAAGCTCTTCCATGTTCATACAGTTTCCAAATATGATTTTGTGAATGGTTTTCATGCTTTTTTATTTTCCAGATTTAAGCAAACTAAATACATCAGAATCGCTAATGATTTTATTTAGTATTTAAGGAATTAAAAAACCTGTTATCTTGAAAAATATTGCGTCCAATAAATTATGGTTTCACACATTAATATATAATCATACAATAAAAATAATAAAATAAATATTGATATGCAATGAAAAAGAAATAACAAAATAAATTTAAAACCGTATTGGAAAGTGTAATTAATCATTGCGAACCTTTCACAGAATACCCTCGTCTTAAAATTCAGAAAAAGGGAGCCCGAATATTGAGAGAAGAGCAAGTGCTTGTTCAGCGCGCGCGGGACGGAGACAGAACAGCTTTCCGGGAGCTGGTAGAGCGATATAAAAAGCAAATATATTACCTGGCGTATGATTTGACCGGAAATCATCATGACGCGGAGGATTTGTCCCAGGAAGTGTTTATCAAAGTTTTCCGTTCGCTAAAAAAATTTCGAGGTGACGCGAAATTAAGTTCCTGGCTCTACCGCATCACTGTGAATACCTGCATCAGTAAGCAGAGAAAGAAATCATTGGCGGCGATGCAACTGCGGGAAAATTTTGAGCAGGAAGGTGAAACGGATAAGCAGTTCCACAGCAGCGGACAGAACGCAAATCCTGAAAAAGGAGCGGAGTCAGGTTTAATGCGGAAAAATATCGAAACCGCACTAACAAATTTATCACCGAGGGAAAAGTCAATTTTTGTCTTGAGACATTATCATGACCTGCCCCTGAAAGAAATTGCCGCGACTTTAAATATAAATATAGGAACAGTGAAAAGTATGCTTTTCAGAGCGATAAAAAAAATGCAACATGAGTTGTCTTTTTATAAAGAAGATTTTGGACTGGAGGTTACAAATGAATAGTTGTCAAAAATGTAAAAGCCTGTTTTTAGATGCGTTTTACAATGAATTGAACGCTGAAGAAAAGAGCAGTTTTCTCGCTCATTTGAAATCCTGTCCAAAATGTAATGAAGAATTTTCTCGTTTGTCAGATACATTGGGGACGATGCGCAAACGGCAAAGAATTGAGCCGGAAGCGGATTTCTGGGAAAACTACTGGGATAAACTTGAGCCAAAATTGACACCACAAATCAGCCTGTTCTCCAGGGTTAAAGAGTGGCTGCAAAATGTCCGGGTCAACTTTCGCTTTGAGCCGGCAGTGGTTTACCGGTTCGCCGGTGCCGCGGCTTTATTATTAATCGGTATTTTTATCGGAAAACTTTATTTTGGACAAAGTCAGGTGATTCAGCAACAGGAATTCACCAACGCGATAAATGAAAGCGAAAGTCTTTCTGCTGTAAATGTCAGAGCAAACCGTTATCTTGAACGTTCAAAAGTTCTGCTGCTGGCTCTGGTCAATTTTGACCCGGAAAACGAGGATGTCTATGCATTGAATATTCCGCGTCAAAAGAAAATTTCCCGGGCTTTGGTACAGGAAGCTGAATATTTGAAATCCGAATTAGCAGCTCCGGACCAGGAACAGCTCAAAGCCCTGGTCAGCGATCTGGAAATGATTTTGATGCAAATCGCCAATTTTGAAACCGAATATAATTTACAGGGGATTGAAATGGTGAAAAGCGGTGTAAGCCGGAAAGGTATTTTGTTGAAGATTAACCTGGAGGAAATGCAAGGTTTTTCTCAACAGTCAAAAATAAACGCCGAAAATACAAACAATATTAGTAATTCACAAATATAAAGGAGTGTTCCGAATGAAATACAAAATTGTACAATTGTTATGTTTTTTCATTATCGTGTTGGTTATCCTGCCGGCTAATGCAGAAGCTACCGTCGATTATCAGGATGAAGATACAAAGGCATATCAAAATGTTTATAATTTAGTGCTCGATGAGAAATGGAGCAGCGCGATAAAGGGATTGGAAAAATTCATTCAAACATATCCAAAAAGCAATTTGGTGGATGATGCCCGTTTCTGGCGCTGTTATTCAAGGGAAAAAAAAGGCGATGATATCGAGCAGGTATTTGAATGCTATCAAAAGTTTATTAAAAAGCACCGTAGCAGTAAATGGACTGATGACGCTAAAACAAACATGATTCGTCTCGCGCATAAGCTGGCTAAAATGGGTAAACCGGAATATGAAAAGATTGTCAATACCATGAAAAAGAACGAAGATGAAGAAATCAGTTTAGCCGCGCTTTACGCGCTGCAAAACATTGGTGATGAAAAAGCGCTGCAAGTAACTCTGAACTTGTACGACAAAACTGACAGCGAGAATGTGCGGAGTAAAATCATTTATGTCATCGGGAGTTCGGAGTCACCTGAAGCGACAAAAAAATTAATTGAAATCGCGAAAACAGATCCAAGCAACAGGATCAAAAAGAAGGCTGTTCACGCTTTAGCCGGAAAAAAAGAGAAAGAAGCAGTGAACGCTTTGAAAGACATTGTCCGGTCAAAGATTGATGATGACATTAGAAAGAGCGCCCTATACGCGATGGGCGGTGTGGACAATGAAGACCTGATCCCTTTTCTGAAAGACATTGCCATTACCGAAAAAAGCAAGTCACTGGCAAAAGCCGCGACATATTCCCTGGGTGGAATGAAGAGCAAAGCAGCAACTGAAGCCATACGCGAAGTTTTAAAGAGCGCTGTTTTGAGTGATGTTCGAAAAGCCGCGTTGTACGCGATTGGCGGCAGACATGACACTGAATCATTGGCGATACTCAAAGATTTTGCATTGAATAGTGATGATCCAGGTTTAGCAAAGGCAGCTGTGTATTCTATCGCCGGGATCAAAAGCCCGGAAACTGCTGCCATACTCAAACAGATTATTTTTTCTGATCGGGATACGAAAATCAGGGAAGCCGCGTTATATTCAATTGGAGATGCCAGTACTGAAGATGCCAGGGAAATTTTACTCAAAGTTGTTCTGGACGGTAAAAATGAAAAAATGGCAAAAACCGCTGTATATTCTCTTGTTAATGTTCTCAAAGGAAAAGACACAAAAATATTACTGGATATTTTGGAAAAGACAAATTTTACGGATGTGAAAAAAGCCATCCTTTACAGTATCGCGGATATGAAAACTGACCTGGGATTAAAGCTGTTTGAAAATATTATCAAAACGGATAAAGACGCTGATTTAAGGCGCATCGCGGTTCATTCTTTGGGAAACATGGAAAGTGATGGCGCGGTTGACCTGCTGGTTTATGTTGTTAAAAATGATGATAATGTAAGAGTGCGCAAATCGGCAGTGATGATGCTGGGGCAGATCGGAACTCCCAAAGCTCAACAGGCATTGGTCGAAATTTTAGAGAAATAGTGAATCAGTTAACAGAAAGGGAAGCAAATGATAGCCGGTTTGTCAATTGCTTCCTTTTTATTAGATGAGGGGAAAATGATGAATCGTTTACTAATTAGAATCATTACCATTTTATTAATAATGTTGGCGCTTTCAACTTATGCAATAGCGCAGAGGGTGGTCAAATATCCTGACAATAAACAAGACATCAAAGTAAGATGGAACTGGGGACTTGAACAGAGCAGGGAGAAAATAAATAAAGATGGATTTTGGCTGGGTTATAGCATACAAAGGTTAATGGGGGAAAATTCATTTATCGGTTGTTTTAATACAGATAATGAAAAAGAAACTTCTTTGTCAGAAATGATTTACGGGAAAAATGAGAAGCAGCACTACAAGAAAATTCCTGATGATGAGGTAGTGAGAGAAGCTGCAAAAAAAGTTCTAAAAAGAATCAACGACCCTGACGCGCCTGTTGACAAAGTTATAAAAGAAGTTGCCATACTGTTCAGGTTTGAAAATGGAAGCTATAAATCAAATGAAATAAGTGAAATTGTGATTAGTAATTTGTCTTTGCATGTGGATTTGGAAAACAGTCCCTTGATTTGGCTTGGCAAAGTAACTGATTATGAAAGCGTTACTTTTTTAGAAAAACAATATAAAAAGGTAACCAACGAAGAGGCCAAAGAGGATTTGATAACCGCGATTTCACTTCATCAAACCTCTGACCGTGTGATTAATTTTTTAGGAAAAATCATTTTCAGTAAAGAAACAGATGAACTCCGGGGAAAAGCGGTTTTTTGGATTGCTGAACATGAGACAGAACGCGTTTTGAAAATATTAATAAAAACCGTGGAAAAAGACAGATCTGTTGAAGTCAGAGAGAAAGCAGTTTTTAGCCTTAGCCGAATGAAAAATGAAAGAGCGACAGAAGCTTTGATTGATTTGGCGTATCGCGCGAAAAACAGGGAAATACGGAAAAAGGCGATTTTTTGGTTGGGGCAAAAAGCATCAAAAAAGTCAGTCAAAGCATTGAAAAAAGTGGTTAATGATGATTCTGATTATGAACTTCAAAAAAGGGCGGTATTCGCTTTGTCTCAATTACCTGACAATAAGGGCGTGCCGCATTTAATCAAAATAGCGAAAACGCATTCCAATCGTGAAATCAGGAAAAAAGCGATATTTTGGCTGGGTCAAAGCGCTGATCCCAGAGCGCTTGAAACACTTGTGAAAATTGTCCGTAAATAAAATTTGAATTGAAAATTATCAGACAACCTTTTTAAAAATCAGATGTCTTAATAGATATAAAACTATCCATTCAAATACATACTGGATAATTAATCCATAATTTTATTGAGAATTTAGAGCAGGGGAAAAATATGAATAGAGTAATCCCAATCGCGGTGATGTTATTAGTTGTTTTAATAAGCGAACTAATTGGGGACGATGATTCATTAAAAATTAGAGCCATTAGATTGCAGAAATCAATTACAGTTGACGGAGTTTTATCAGAAAAAGTTTGGAAAAATGGGAGCGGTATATCAAAGTTTATCCAGCGTGATCCGGTTGAAGGAGGCGAGCCGACTGAAAAAACTGAAGTGCGTGTTGCTTATGATGATGACGCGCTGTATATTGGCGCGCGTATGTATGATTCAGCGCCGGATTCAATTATTGCCCGATTAGCGAGGAGAGACGAAATGGTCAGTTCCGACTATTTTGCCTTTTTCATTGATCCGTTTTATGATAAACGCAGCGGATATTATTTTGTTGTTTCGGCAGCGGGTACTATAGGGGACGGTGTTTTAATGAATGATGACTGGGATGATGATTCCTGGGACGGCGTATGGGACGTTAAAACAAATATCGATTCTAAAGGCTGGTCTGCAGAATTTCGAATTCCGTATTCTCAGCTCAGATTTCATAAAAAAGATAAATATGTTTGGGGGGCAAATTTTAAGCGCCATATCCTTCGTAAAAATGAAAGTAACTATTTGAC
>NBLI01000111.1 GCA_002084535.1 Candidatus Zhuqueibacterota bacterium 4572_119 | reverse complement strand
AAAAATGGCGATCGCGTTTGCCTGTTCATGGACAAAGTCCCGGAACTTTATTTTGGCTTTTTGGGAATATTGAAAATTGGCGCTATCGCTCAGCCGCTTTTCTCGGCATTCGGGGATGAGTCGTTACATGTCCGGCTTGATAACGCGGAAACAACCGCCATTATTACGCAAAAAAAACATGTATCCAAAGTACGAAAAATCAGGGAAAGTTTGCCATCATTGAAGCATATCATAATTGTGGACTATGATGGAAGAAAACCGCTGCAAGAGCGCGAGGTCTCTTTCTCACTGGAAGAAGCTGGTGCTGTTGAAAATCTGGATATTTTCCCCGCTACTGCTGAAACACCTTCGGTACTACATTATACTTCAGGCACGACAGGTCAGCCAAAAGGAGTGCAGCATGTTCATTATTCGCTGATTTCTCAGTATTTAACAACCAAGTGGGTTCTCGATTTACAGGAAAATGACATCTACTGGTGCACGGCTGATCCGGGCTGGGTTACCGGAACTTCTTACGGAATTATCGGTCCATGGAGTTTGGGGATTACGCAATGTGTGCTGGACACCGGCTTTGGCGCGGAAAACTGGTACAAATTTATCGAAAAGCATAAAGTAACAGTCTGGTATTCAGCGCCGACTGCCATCCGGTCTTTAATGAAGGCTGGTGAAGATATTGTTCAAAAACACGATTTGTCCTCATTGCGTCATCTTGCCAGTGTTGGTGAACCACTGAACGCTGAAGCTGTAATCTGGTCGGAGAAGGTTTACGGGCTGCCCTTTCATGATTCTTTCTGGCAGACAGAAACAGGGTCGATTATGATCACTAATTATCCCGGAATGAAAATTAAACCCGGATCCATGGGAAAACCGTTCCCGGGAATTACAGCCGCTATTGTTGATCCGGAAACTTTTGAACCTTACGATGAACCTGGCAAAATCGGACTGATTGCTTTTCGACCTGGCTGGCCTGCCATGATGAGGACTTACTGGCGAAATGAAGAAACCTATAAAAGTAAATTTAAAAACAACTGGTATCTTTCCGGAGATCGATCTACTGTTGATAAAGACGGCTATTTTTGGTTTGTGGGCAGAGACGACGATGTCATAAATACAGGAGGTCATTTAGTGAGTCCTTTTGAAGTTGAATCCGCGTTACTGGAGCACGAAACTGTAGCGGAATCAGCAGTAGTCAGTAAGCCGGATGATATTAACATGGAAGTTGTCAAAGCCTTTGTCGCGCTTAAACCGGGAAATGAAGCCACTGCTGATACTGAACTTCAGATTATGAATTTTATCCGAAAAAAACTTTCGCCATTAGCTATGCCTCAGGAAATTGAATTTGTCGATTCCCTTCCCAAAACAAGAAGCGGAAAAATTATGAGGCGTTTGCTTCATGCCAAAGAATGGGGTGAGGAGATTGGGGATACTTCCACGCTTGAGGATGATGAATAGGTTGAGGTGGTTTCTATAAAAAATAAAAATATTTTTCATTATTAAAATGATTAAATTTAGTTTTAAAAAATACTTTTGTATTGAAATATCTAAGAAACATAAATCACTAAATTGTATTTAAAGGAGATACCAATGGACGAAATGCAAAAAGCTGTTTTGGAATATGTCGAAAATGAATACCTTGAAGACGACGACGAAGAACTCGAAGTTGATACACCGCTAATTTCCGGTGGAATTGTCGATTCATTTTCTATGGTTTCGTTAAAACGATTTTTAGAAAACAAGTACAACATTTCCATTCCTGACGAAAAAGCAACACCAGAAGCTTTTGATTCTGTTAATAATATTTGTGAACTGGTTAAAGAATTCATATAGCACAGGTTGAGTTTAGGATTGAGATTGAGTAGAAATGCATCGGAATTAATATTTCATACTATGATGAATGAAACAAGTCGATTTATTTCTTTTTGCAGCTAAATCTGAGTCTCAACCTTAACCTAATTTTTAAAATTTTGGAGAAAAAATATGTCTTTTAGTAAAAGTATAAGAGAGCTATACCAGCAGGAAATTAAAGAAATTCAAGGGCAGGGGATTTTTAAAGAAGAGCGCTTTATTCATGCCCCGCAAGCGGCAGATATTGAAGTTGAATTTCCCACAGGCGCGTCATTGAAAAAAGTGATTAATATGTGTTCCAATAATTACCTCGGACTATCGAGTCATCCTGATGTCATAAAAGCTGCCCACGAAGGCTTGGACCATCGGGGTTATGGAATGTCTTCGGTGAGATTTATTTGTGGGACTCAGGATATACACCGTGAATTGGAAAATAAAATGACAGAGTTTTTGGGAACGGAAGATACAGTTCTTTTTCCGTCATGTATGGACGCGAATGCCGGTGTGTTTGAGGCAATTTTAAATGAAAATGATGTGATGATATCCGACCGTTTGGTTCATGCTTCAATTATTGATGGTATTCGTTTATGTAAAGCCCAGCATGATACATACAAACATTCCAATATGAGCCATTTGGAGCAAAAGCTGGAACTGCACGCTGACAAGCGTTTGAAAGTTATCATCACTGATGGTGTTTTTTCTATGGACGGTGATACCGCGAAAATGGACGAAATCGTCGCGTTGGCGGAAAAGCACGACGCGCTTGTTTTTGTTGATGATTCTCATTCCAGTGGCTTTATCGGGAAAACCGGTCGCGGGACTCATGAGCAATATAATGTCCTCGGAAAAATCGACATCATCACGACTACTTTTGGCAAAGCGCTCGGCGGGGCATCCGGTGGATGTGTTTCTGGCAGAAAGGAAATTGTGGAACTCTGCCGCCAGAAAGCACGACCTTATTTATTTTCCAATACTATGGCGCCGGTAATTGTTTCGGGAGTTATCCGGGTACTTGATATTTTGTCGCAAAGCACAGAGCGACGGGATAAGTTAGAGGAGAATGCAAACTATTGGCGCAAAGGTCTGACTGATGCCGGATTCGTTCTTAAAGAAGGTGATACACCCATTGTGCCGGTAATGTTGTTCAACGCGAAACTTTCACAGGACTTTTCAAAAGATTTGTACCAGGAAGGAATTTACGCGATTGGTTTCTTTTTTCCTGTTGTGCCCAAAGGTCAGGCTCGAATTAGAACACAAATTTCGGCGGGACATGAAAAACATCACCTGGACAAAGCCCTGGAAGCATTTATCAAAGTTGGTAAAAAATATGATATACTTGGTAAAACAAAAAAAGAAATAATTGATGTTTATGGGATGTAATTCAGAATTAATGGTTGTTGTTGGCAGTTGTGAAAATTTTGAGATACCCAATTGACAATTGATAATGGAAAATTGTCAATTGTCAATTGCAGAGTTTGGCAATAAATGAAAGCCAAATAGCTGTTTTACAAGATGATAGTTAATTGTTAGGATTTGATTATGTACGGGAAAATAAGAGAAGATTTTAAGAAGAAGCTGCGGCATATAAAGGAAGATGGGCTGTTCAAAGATGAGAGGGTGATAACGAGCGCCCAGGGTGTGGAAATAGCTTTGAGCGATGGAAAGAGGATATTAAATTTTTGCGCGAATAATTATCTCGGATTATCCAATAATGATAAGATGATGAAGAGCGCGCAAAAGACACTGGACGAACGTGGTTATGGTATGAGCTCAGTGCGCTTTATATGTGGCACCCAGGACATTCATAGGGAATTGGAGAATAAAATTTCCGAGTTTTTGGGTACTGAAGACACTATCCTTTACAGTTCATGTTTTGACGCCAATGGCGGCTTATTTGAGACACTTTTATCAATGCAGGATGCTGTGATTAGTGATTCGTTAAATCACGCTTCGATTATTGACGGGATCAGGTTGTGCAAAGCGATGAGATTCCGTTACAATCACGGTGATATGGACGATCTTGAAGAAAAACTAAAAGAGGCCGGAAATAAAGGAGCCCATTATAAACTAATTGCCACCGACGGTGTTTTTTCCATGGACGGTGATATCGCTAAACTGGATAAAATTTGTGATCTGGCTGAAAAACATGATGCATTAGTCATGGTCGATGACAGCCACTCTACAGGTTTTATCGGCAAAACCGGAAGAGGCACCGCGGAGCATTTTAGCGTTATGGATAGAGTTGATATAATTACCACGACTTTTGGCAAAGCATTAGGTGGAGCATCCGGTGGCTGTACCAGCGGCAGGAAAGAATTAATCGCGATGCTGCGCCAGCGCAGCCGTCCATATTTATTCTCAAACGCTTTGGCTCCCATGATTGTCGGCGCTACTTTGGCAATTTTGAATGAATTATCCAATACAACAAGCTTGCGTGACCAACTTGAAAAGAACACGAAATATTTCAGGAAAAATATGACAGCCGCCGGATTCGACATCAAACCTGGCGTAACCCCTATTGTACCAATCATGCTCTATGACGCGCGACTGGCGCAGGATATGGCAAGTGATTTACTCGAACGGGGAATTTACGTAATTGGATTCAGCTTTCCTGTTGTTCCGAAAGGCGAAGCGAGAATTCGCGTGCAGCTTTCCGCAGCTCATGAGAAGGAACATTTGGATAAGGCGATTGAAGCGTTTACTGAATCCGGGAAGAAGTTTGGCGTGTTGAAATGAATTATATTTAATGGTCTTTCATTTACCAATAAAATTCCACGTGTTTGAAGGACGACCTTTTTGGAGGTGAAGATGGTTGATGAAATGAAAATATTTTCTGGCAGCTCGAACCAGGAGTTGGTAACAAAAATCTGCAATCGATTAGCCATAACTCCTGGTAAAGCCAAGTTTTTTCAATTTTCAGAGGGGAATATTTATGTAAAATTGCTCGAAAATGTTCGACGCAAAGAGATATTTTTTATCCAATCCGGCATTACTCCTGTGAACGATCTTATCATGGAGACACTTTTTTTTATCGATGCGTTTAAAAGATCAAGCGCCGCATCAGTAAATCTTGTGCTTCCATTTTTTCCTTATACCAAAGGTGATAAAAAAGACGAGCCCCGGGTTTCAGTACGGGCAAAGGTCGTATCGGAAATTATTGAAGCGACCGGCGCTGACCGAGTTTTAACTATCGATCTCCAACCACCTCAAATTCAGGGTTTTTTTAAAATTCCAGTTGATAACTTGTATGCCATGCCTGTTTTTTGTAAGCATTTAAACTCACTCAATCTTTCCGATGTGGTTATTGTCGCGCCCGATTTTGGAGCAGCAAAAATGGCGGATAATTTCGCGTATGAATTAAATGCGATTGTCGCTCTGGGGAGCAAGGTCCGGCACGGGTATCGGGAAACCGCTGAAATCACTCATCTCATAGGTGAAGTCGAGGGAAAGGACGTGATCATTGTTGATGACATGATTATTAGTGGGGGAACCCTGGTGGCAATTGGTGATTTGCTCAAACAAAAGGGAGCCCGAAAAATATTGGCATGCATTACTCACGCGGTAATTAATGAAGATTTTATGGAAATATTGGAGAATAGTCCCATTAACCAATTGATTATTACTGATACATTGCCGCTAAAAAAAGAATTTCGGCACAAAAAAATAACACAATTATCAGTGGCTCCATTATTGAGTGACGCGATTTCTTCAATTCATAACGGAGATCCTTTGAGCAAATTATTTAAACCGATTGATTGGATAAGCTAAACAAAAATGAAAAGGGTATTAAAATGTATGCAATAAAGTTCCGCTTGAAGTTTTTTGGTTGGTTGGAATTTTGTTTTACAGCAATATTTTTATTTTTAGCAGTTCACTCGGTATTTGCTGCTACATTGCCAGTGCTTACTTATAATTTGGAAATAAGGGAATCCTCACGCCGTTCAGTTTTAGTCAATATAACTTTGGAGAACGTCTCAAATACTCGGCTGCTTTGCGTTTTGCCGGAATGGGATTTTGAAACGCTGAAGCTTAACCATTCTCAGAAGAAAATATCAAATTTCACCGTAAGCGGTGCAGGTGTCATTGATCCTTCATTCAAGCGGATAAACAATAATTCCTGGCTAATTAATACAAATAAAAATGAAGTTCTTTTTATTTCATATAAAGTAAGCCCATTGGAGTACCCTGAAATAGGCAGAGCAATGGAGCGGAATTTTGCTTTTATAAATGGTGCTGAAGTATTTATGTATATCCGTGAATTTAGGAATACCCCCGTTATT
>NBLI01000110.1 GCA_002084535.1 Candidatus Zhuqueibacterota bacterium 4572_119 | reverse complement strand
GCAGCCACTTGTCCTGCTCGATTTGTAATTGGATATTTTTTGTTTTCCTTTTACTTTTTTTCTTCTTTCTGCTCACATAGCTTTCATACACATCTTTTTTTTGCTGATTTGTAAAAGGGACAAATCGTTCGCCAGTGTACATGGAAAGCATACTAATCAAAATACCGGCAATGAACAAAGGCGTCAAAATACGGTAATTGGAAAGTCCGGAAGCGCGCATCGCGGTGATTTCATTGTACCTGGCAAGCTGCCCCACACTGAACAAGCTCGAAAGCAAAGTCGCTACCGGCAATGTTAATATGATAATGTAAGGCAAATAAAAAACATAATATTTTGCCACAACCGGAATGGGAACATTATGATCGATAAATTTATCCAGAAAACCAATCACATCGATTATTATAAATATTGCTGAAAACGCGACCAGTGAAAAAATGAGAGTTCCGAAAAAATTGGAAAGGAGATATTTATCAAGAATTTTCATGATTGTTGTTTGAACCGTTTTGGAATTAATTTTTTAAGAAAGCTGAAATCCAACAATGCAACTTCTTTAACCGTTCGCACCAAAAGGAAAACCCCAAAACCTCCAACAATGAAGTTCGCCATCCACATTGATAAAAACGGTGACAACATATCCCGGTCAGCAAGTTCTTCACCGCCAATCAGGAAAATCCAATAAACAATGAAAAAGATGAGACTTATACCACCTCCGATTGCCATGCTGCCACGATGAGCCATAATGCCCAATGGCGCGCCAATCAAAACAAATACAACACAAGCAAACGGGATAGAATATTTTTTATAAATTTCCACCAGCAATTTCTTATTGGTGAGGCTATAGCTTTTATTGATGTCCTTCTCGGACTTGATTCGTCTTAGAATGTTTTTATTAATACGAATTTGTTTGTCAATATTATTTCGATACCGGGCTGTGGAAAGCAATTTTTTGGGGACAATGACCTCAGTAGCTAACTCCGCTTCATTTTCATTTAAACCATTTGGTTCAGGAAAATAGCGCTTCATTTGCAGGTTTATATATTTAACCAGATTCTCGTGTCGTTTTTCCAACAGTTTAATGTTATTATCTATTTCCTCCCGCATCATTTGCGAGCTTTGTTCCCTGTCTCCACGGTATTCGGAATCCCTTCGCTGAAGCACCATATCCGGAATGGGAATGGTCATTTTATACCTGGGAAATTTCACCTTTGTATATTGCTGCAATTTGTCAGCAGTAATCTCATGGATCTCCCCGTCAAAAAGCGTTACTTGCAACAAGCCGGTTTCTTTGTTAACAAAAATCTCCCCATGATCGGCGATGATCGACCTGTTAACATTGGCATCACTTCTGTCATAAATCAGCACGTCGGTTAGCCGGGAAAGGCCCTCCTCTTCTTGTAATCCTTCCACCCGTATCGATATATCAGGGATTTCCTCGTACAGGTAGCCGGGTTCCAGGCTTACTGTCGGTCGTTTTAGGGTGATGTCCCTGGCTAATAAACGCAAACGGTGATTTGAGTCCGGCAGCACATAATTATTAAACCAGATTAAAAAAAAAGTTAATCCGATGGAGACCAGAAACACTGGCAAAATTGCCCGGTACAAACTTATTCCACTGGCTTTTATCGCGACAACTTCGCTGTCAGCCGATAGCTGTCCAAATGCCATCAGGCAAGCCATGAGCACACCCATCGGAACAGCCAACGCTACAATCCAGGCGAGATTCAGGGCAAAGAACTCCAGGACAATCCAAAAATTCAGCCCCTTGCTCAAAATTTTGCCTAACTCTTTGAACACCAGATTAAGCATGAATAAAAGGGTAATTACGAAGAATCCAAAAAAGAAAGGACCAATGTGCTGTCGTATAATATGCCTGGATAAAATGCTCATAATTCAAAATTAGTTGGGAACTCAATGATTAGAAAATAAGTTATAATATACGTAAATATCAGAATATTAGCAAGAAGTTTTATTCCTGCCTATTTAGTCAAATACTCTTTTCCGTTTGAGCAAACTGACATTCTTATTATCGAGGAGGTGCTTAGTTAAACTTGTTATTGAGTTTTAGTTTTTTAAATTGTTATTACTTAAAAATGTTCCATCTAATAAATTAAGCGATTAAAATTCGCTTATTTTTATATTTATTCAAAATTCATTTCATTACTAATTTCAAATTTGAATAGCCTTTTAATCATGGGCTCATTCCATTAAACCAACCTGTAAAAAAAATATTTTTTTACAAGTTTTGGTGAACAAATATTTTCATAACAAGTTTAACTCATTAATTCATCATTCACTTCAAATTCAGCAGAGCATGACTTATTACATGGGATACCAGTCTAAATCAAGATCGAAATCAGGATTTCATATTTCTATTGTGATTTTGATCTATTTTTTTATCACTTTATTTTCTTCACCAACACTAATTGCGTCAGAAGATTCTAACATAGGAATGAAGCTTTCTTCGTACGATCAGTTTGGGACACGTTTGTTTACCAAACAATTATCCCGTGGTCTTTCCATGCTGGACTTTACTCAACCCTCGATTAAAAAAATCCCGAAAACAATAAAGCGTGATGTAAAAATTGACAGCACCGGTGATCAGGTATCTGTGCAGGAAAAAGCTTTTGATCAGTATTTGCATCTGCCTGCTTCATATTCTTTAAAGGATTACACCAATTATTGTTTGCAAAAAAATGTTGACATCATCTGGCAGGAATACAAGATTAAACAAATCACCGGCGGACAAGTAGATCGCAAAAGAGGACAGGGAATTGAAATCGCCATCCCAGTCAGAATCCGCAGTCGGGCTTTTCAAACAATATTTGGCGGTGACCAGGTTTCGCTTTCTGTAACCGGACAAATAAATATCCGCGGCGGTTTCCGCCATGAAAAACGCAGTCAGGTAAAAACAGCCATCAACCGAGGCTCTGATTATAATTTTAAAATGGAACAGACACAGCAATTCAAAGTTACCGGTAAAATTGGTGAAAAAGTGTCTGTGAGCGTTGATCAGGACAGCGAGCGCCCGTTTGACTTTGATAACACGATCAAGCTCGACTACAAAGGCTACGATGACGAAATTATCCAATCCATTCAAGCAGGTAATATTTCACTTTCATTGCCGGCAACCCGCTTTGTTTCATTCAGCGGAAAAAACAGCGGTCTTTTTGGAATCAAGGCACAAGCGCAAGTCGGCAATTTTCATTTCACGACAATAGCCAGCCAGGAAAAAGGTGAAAATAAAACATTAACCATTGCCGGCGGCGCCGAAGAAGGCGAACACACGATCAAAGATTACAGCTACATGAAAGGTGTTTATTTCTTTGTTGACGACTATTACCGCGACCACTATTTTCCACTCAAAAATGGTATCCACCAGTATGATCCTTATGGAATAATCACTGATCTGGAAGTTTACAAATCCGGTCCTATGTATGAACACAAGCAGGGCAGAATTTACGGATGGGCGCAATTGGATCCCAATCCTGAAAATCCGGACACATCTACTGTCGACCAGGAAAACGCCAATGGATATTGGATTCGCCTCGAAAAAGATGAATATTTTCTGGAAACTTCTCTGGGTTTCATTCGATTGAGAAACGCGATCAGCGATGGTGAAATGCTGGCGGTCGCTTATAAAGACAGCTCCGGGAATACTGTAGGGGATGTCCAGTTTGACGCTTTAAACGATAGCACTATTTTTCTTAAAATGTTGAAACCAAAAACACCGCGCCCCACCGATCAAACATGGGACTTAATGTTTCGTCATGTTTACAGCCTGGGCGCGCGGGATATTGACCCTGATGGATTTGAAGTAAAAATTTTCTTTGATCCGCCTTCAGGTGATGACCAGGAAACAATACAAACAGACCAGGGAACTTTTACCTATTTAAGCGCTTTTGGGCTGGACAGCCTTGACCAAAGCGCAAACAAGACGCCTGACAACATTATTGACAACAATAACAACATCCTGAGACTTGCTCAGGGTGAACTGGAATTTCCGTTTCTCAGACCTTTCGCGGATTCGACCAACACGCTTATTCCTTTTGATAAACATGTCAGCGCCATGTACGACACCATGAACCAGACTTATATTGCCAGTCAAAGTAAATTTTATATCCAGGTAAAATCTAAAAACCGCAGCGCCAATTATGATTTGGGTTGGAATGTTATTGAGGGATCGGAAGAAGTTATTCTAAATGGCACGAAGCTGGTCAAAGACCAGGATTATATAATTGATTACTATTCCGGAAAACTCACCATTTTGCGAGATGAGGCTTCCAGCCCGTCAGCGAATGTGGAGGTGAATTACCAGCGTAATGAAATGTTTCAGTTGGAAAAGAAAACATTGCTGGGAATGCGCGGTGAATATAAATTTTGGGAAAATTCTTTTATCGGTGGTACTTTTCTCTATTTAAACCAGTCCACCCTCGACCAGAAAGTGCGCGTTGGCAAAGGTCCCATGCGCAATTTAATCTGGGATTTGAACACGTCTCTTCAATTTGAGCCAAATTTCCTGACAAAAGCCATCGACGCTTTTCCTATCATTGAAACCAAACAGCCTTCCAAATTAAGCTTTGAAGGAGAAATCGCGCAAATTATTCCCAATCCCAATACGTTAAATAATGATGCCACCGGTGACAATGATGGAGTCGCTTATATCGATGATTTTGAAGCCGCTAAAAAAATCACTCCCCTTGGTGTTATCAAGAGCGGCTGGCGCGATTGTTCTTCTCCACTGGAGATTAAAAAATTACAAAGTCCCCAATCAAACATGTCCACAGTTCTCGATGTTTACAAAAAACGCGGACGACTGATTTGGTACAATCCTTACGAACAAGTCGCCATCAATGAAATCTGGCCCAACCGGGACACGCATAATCCCAACACACCACAGCGCGTCCATGTATTGACAATGGACTTTACGCCTGCTGACAGACCGGAAGACCCTGAATACGATAAAAAACAATCATGGAGCGGTGTTCAAAGGTGGCTTTCTTCCGGCTACGCCGACCAGACTGACAGTAAGTTTATGGAAATATGGGTGCAGGGAAATGTAGGAAGGTTGCACATCGATCTGGGACAAATTTCAGAAGATATTATTCCAAATGGAAAATTTGACACCGAAGATATACCTCAAAGCGGAATCAGAAACAATTTGCTCGATCCGGGAGAAGACATCGGTCTCGATGGAATGGCAGGGGCTGATCCCACTGATTATTGGGACATAAATGGAAACGGGTTACAGGATGACGGCGAACCAACCAGTTACGATGACTGGTATTATACCACCGGCGGTTATGATTACTCCCAAATCAACGGAACCGAAGGAAACGAAAACGATCCGGGCGGCAGATTACCAAACACAGAAGATTTAAACGCGAATGGTTCAATGGACATAATCAATGATTTTTTTAGATTTTCATTTAGCCTTGCAAAAGACCATGAAGATACAACACTCATCGCCGGCGGTCAGGAAAACACCTATGGCTGGCGTTTATACAGAATCCCGCTAAACGAGTTTGATCCATTTGGCACTCCTGACTGGTCGCGTATTGAATACGCCCGTATCTGGATTGACAGTTGTTCAGCACGTACCGCGTTACGAATCGCGGAAATAAACCTCGTCGGGAATGATTGGAAAGAAATGGGCGTAGCAATGGAAGACGACGCGCCTTTTGATGTTAATAATGACACGACCGTTGTTGCCGCGGTGACCAATACACACGACAATGATGACTATACTCCACCTCCCGGAGTTTCCGGTGTTAAGGACCGCATCACACGAGTGGAGGCAAAAGAACAGGCATTGATACTTCGAATAAACGATTTGCAGCCAGGCGCCAGTGGAATTTTACGTAAAACATTTTTTCAGTCGGAAAATTTCATTCACTATGATAAAATGAAAATGTTTATTCATGGTGGTAATGCCTACGGAGCCGGATTTGCCAAAGATAAAACAAGCGTTCAGCTCTTCCTACGCTTTGGTTCTGATGATAACAATTATTACGAATACCGGACGCCTGTTTTCGAAGGCTGGGAAGACAATAATATGGAAATAATACTGCAGCAATTAGCCAGACTCAATGTGCAAGACGATTGGCAACAGCTAATAGAAGTATTTGGAGTAAGACAATCTACATCGCCCTGGTCC
>NBLI01000109.1 GCA_002084535.1 Candidatus Zhuqueibacterota bacterium 4572_119 | reverse complement strand
AGGACTTACATTCATCGGAACGTCAACAATCGTTAGTATATTTGGTTGGCGGATGGGTTTTATTGGACCGGGTCTTTTGTGTTTAGTCGTTGCCGGAATTTTGTTTATCACACTTCAGGATAGACCACAAACTTATGGATTACCTCACATTACTGATTTTAAAAAGGACTTTTCAGCAGGTAAGCCCTCGAAAAAATCTACAGGGAAATTGCAGCTTGAAGTTCTTAAAAGCCGCGTCGTCTGGCAAATAGGATTGGCGGCAGCTTTATTATATACGGCGAGATACGCGATTCATAGTTGGGGACCGTTTTATTTTCAGGAAGCAAAAGGTTTTTCAATAGAAGAAGCCGGCTGGTTGATGGGACTTAATACAATGCTGGGATTGGCAGGTGCGATTTCTTCGGGTTTTATTTCGGATCGTATTTTTGGATCGAGAAGAAATATTCCCACGCTCATTTATGGCTCTTTGTTGATCGTGGGATTAGTGATATTGTTTGTCTCTCCACCAGGATATATTTGGATTGACGCAGTGGGGCTTGGTCTTTTTGAATTTGCACTGGGCGGTTCATTGGTGTTTTTAGCCGGACTGATAGCAGTAGATGTTTTTTCCAAGAAAGCCACGGGCGCGGTTAAAGGCGTTGTCGGATTATTCAGCTATGTGGGCGCTGCCACACAAGATTGGGTCAGCGGACTTTTGATTAATATGGGGAAAACAGTTGTTGATGGCAAAACCACATATAATTTTGATTACGCGTTTTATTTCTGGATTAGCGCGGCAGTACTTTCATTGATTGCTGCGTTGACTGTCTGGGATGTGAAATCAAAGGCATGATTTTAAATATAGAAAGTTAAATTTAAAGCTTGTCAGAATTAAACTTATTATTTAATTGAGGAGGATTTATGAAAATTAAAAAACCCCTTTTATTGACACTGATTTTGTGTGTCGCACTCGTTGGTTCCGTCTTTACTCAAGAGAAGGATAAACTGATATACGCTACGGAAAGCGGTCTCGGTATCCAGCTTAGTGGAGAGGTTGAAATGGAATTCATCGACGTGGAAGGGCAGGGTGGTTTCAGCCATCAGGATCTTACATATCAAAAGGTAAAAACACGCAGTCCACACATGCGAATTGACAAAGCGGTATTTGCAACTAAGATCATTTATAATGAAAATTTGAGTTATGAAATTCAGTTTCGTTATGATGATGATGACGCCTATGTTGACAAGCATTTTGCCACTTTGAAGATTCCCAAAATTAACACTGTGTTTGAAATTGGCAAAAACAGACCGCTTGTTCACATGAAGCGTCGAACAGAAGGCTATCCTTTAATTGGTACTGCTTTCTGGAAGGGTAGAGAATATCATGTTACTTCTAATACAGCCTTTGCCCTGACCGAGAATATTAAATTGATCGGCGGCTTGTCGTTCGCGATGAAGAGACCTTTGGCATCTGATGATGCCGCAGAGGACAAGTCTTTTAAAATGCTTGTTTATGGAGATTATCAAACAAAAGATGGACAAACTTTTGAATATGGCGCTGTTGGTGGATTTGAAGCCTATGGTTTATACGGAATGGGCTGGTATTACTCAAGCAAATTAATAGACGATTTTGACTGGAAAACCCAGCTTTCACAAACACTGGCACAGTATGATCTTCTGGGTGACCGTACAGATTTGACTCACTGGTGGTATGGCGGCAGAGTAGGTTTTGACCGCTGGAATATTCGCGCCCGGGCTGAATATATTGAATCACTGGATGGATTATTACCACGAGATGGTTATTACGCGGAATGTTCATATCGTATAAATGTTTCAAGCTTTTTACCAATAAAAAACATTGAGCCTCTGTTCCGTTTTGGCGCTTTAACAGTCAGAGACCATCCAGAATTGTTGGGAGAAACAGCAACATGGGATCGCGAGATGACTACTCTCGCGTTACTGACCAGAATTAATGATAACTTAACTCTAAAATTTGAGTATTATTTACTTAATGAAGTCACCGGTGCTGAACCACCTGATGATTCTGTCAAAGATAATCAATTTTTAACACAAATTTCTTTTGGATTTTAATTAACTAATTATTAATAATTAAGTGAGGTGAAGTATGAAAAAAGCATTAGCATTAGTATTGGTTCTGGGATTGTTCCTGGTTATTGGATGTGATAAGGACGAGAAAACCCTGGTTGAACCAACTACTTATGATTCTTTCAAAATTGAGACTGTAATGTCGTTGGCAGTTGCCGAAGACGCCAACCCGGAAATCGTTCGTATGGTTCCGGGAAGTAATAACCAGGCGGTTTTTGTTTCATCTGCTATTAACAGATTGACTGTAATTGATTATACAGCAACAAGTTTCTCTTTTGGCGCGACTTACGCTCTTGATCCAGGCTCAGCCACCGCGGAAATGACCTCGATTGATGTTTCTCCGGTAATTGGTGGAGAGAATTATGTAGGTGTTTGTGTTGCTGAAGTCGATTGTGGTCGCGGTTGGATTCTCCTGGTAAAACTTTCTGATGGCACTATTGTTAAGAAAGTTGAAAACATTGGCTATAACCCGGATGGTTGCGCCTTTACAAAAAATGGTGAGTTTTTGATCGTTGCCTGTGAAGATGATCGGGAAGATCGCTCGTGTAAGCCTGCGGATCGTTTTGGCGGAAGTGTTTCTGTAATTGATTTGAGAAATGGTATTGCAAACGCAACCTTGGCTCAGGATTATCTCGTTGACTGGAGTGAAGATTCAGAACCGGAACATTGTGAGACTTCCGATGATGGAACTGTGATTGTATCTGTTCAGGAAACCAGTCAGATCGCGATCTTTAATACGTCAGATTTGCCCCTTGACGACACAAAAGTTACTATAGTTAATCTGCCGGATGATGGCGCTGGTAATGAAGCTGAACCAGATGGTTTGTATATTTCTCCCGATGGTAATTATGCTTTGATCTCCAATGAAAGAAACGGTACTTTTCAGATGATGAGCTTGCCAGACGGAACAATGTTAGGCACCCCTTATATCATTGAAAATGACCTTGCTGCTCCTCCGTACAATATTGATGCCCGTAAATCAACAAAAAGAACAGAACCAGAAGAATGTTCTTTAATTGAAAAAGATGGCGTTTTGTACGCTATACTCGCGTTACAGGAATCGCACGGGGTGGTTGTATATGATGTTTCTGATCCTGCTAATCCAGTTTTTGATTCTATCGCACCCGCTGGTGTTGATTACGCAAATGATATTGGCATGGAAAAAAGCATCATTGGATCCGAAGGATTGAGCGTGCATCCTACAAATGGAGTCGCTTTTTCTGCTAATGAACGTGAAGGCAGTATTACCATGTACAAAGCACAGTGGACAGAATAGCCGCAAGCTAATATTTAACAAAAATTAAACTCTGTGTAATATATATGGAATGATCCTGAATAACCTCCCGGAAGTTTCAGCTTTCGGGAGGTTATCATATTTTGAGATTAGATTAAATTGTTATTTGAGTAAAATAAAAAAATTGTATATCCAATATAATAATTACTGAGAACTCATCTTATAATGTTAATTTTAAACGAGGTTGGTATAGAAATGAGACGAATAACATTGGTTATAATTTTAATGATAATGGTTTTTCCTATGTCGGTATTCTCTCAAGCAAGTTCACAGAGCGATTTCTCAGACAAAATATCACCGATCGGAATAGCACCAAATCCCCAGGAAGGTTACGGCAGTAATTCAAATCAATTGGCGCAGCCAGATGATATTGAATTTATTAATAATGGTTCGTTGTTGGTTTCCGATGTTAACAACAATAGACTTCAATTGTTTTCTATTGATGGAAAATTGCTGAAGTCTATTAATGCCACGGATCTCCATTTAAAAGGGGATATAACACCGACCGGAATTGGTCAGGATAAAGATGGTTATATTTATGTCTCGCTTGAAGCTGCCGGAGTAATTGTAAGATTGAATCCAGATTTAACTTTCGATCAATTTATCGGGGAGCATTGTGATATAAAAGATACAGAATATTATTGTTCCGCTAATGACAATTGTCTAATGGCGCCCCAGGGTCTTATTGCTTCTCCCGATGGCGATGTCTTTATTATTGATATGGATGATTCTTTTCGCCGTGGAGCGGCTGGAAAAATTAGAAATTTTGGTTTTCGTAAATTTAAAAAAATAGTCGTTGATGGCAAATCAAGTTTTCAATATGATAAAAACTTCGCGGCGACCCAGGAAATTACAAAAGTCATGCGCAAGAGCGAGGGTATGGCAATTGATCTCTTAAGGGGAATTTTGTTTGTTGCGGAAGAAAAACCGCTAATGGATCAATTTAAGAATTTAAATAAAAAAAGATATGTTGCGGCGTTTGATTTGAAAACAGGTCGATTTTTAAACAAATTATACGGAGTAACTCTGAAAAAAGAGAAAATAGTTGATGGTGTTTTTGATGACTCCATTGAAGGTCTCTGCGTTTTTGGTGACTACCTGTTTGCTGTTGATGAGAAAAAAGGGTGCATACGTGTTTTTGATATTGACACTGGTGATTATTTGGGATTTTGGGGACATCCGGCATACTATTATTGTGACGACCATTCAAATTGTGAAATTGAGGGTGTCAATTATAATGAGCAATCAATCATCGCGGGAAAAGCTATGCCGTATTTGAAAAATAATTGGACTAAAAACGAGCTTGCTTCACCCGATGGAATTTCAGTTGTTGAGCAAAAGGATGGTTCCAAACGATTGGCTGTGGTTGACCAATGGAATTCGAGAATTGTAATCTATGATCTTGATCAAATTTTGCGTGTGATTAAGAATTAAAAAAATCAATATGCCGAAAGTTAAAAAGGCTAACATGATGAAAAGAAAAATTTACATACATTCATTATTGATAATGATTATGATTTTATTTTGTTCAAAAAAATCTCCAACGAATCCTGAACAAGATAAACCTTATCTGGAAAAAATCGCTGAGTATAAACTGAATGTGGATGAACCTTCAGGATTATCTCTAACGATTGATGGTAATTCTTTATGGACTGTGAGCGATAAAACAAACAAAGTTTACCAGATTTCATTATCCGGTGAAATTATTAGAGAATTATCTTACAAGGGCAATGATCTGGAAGGAGTTATCCAACATCCTGGTGATTCAACAATCTGGGTAGTAGAAGAATATGAGGCTGATATTGTTCAATTAGATATCGATGGCAATGAATTGAAAAGAGTTTCAATCAACGTGGATGGCGGAAACAGCAGTTTGGAAGGTATAACGATTAATCCGCTTAACAATCATTTCTATTTATTAAAGGAAAAAGACCCTGGTGTACTCATTGAATTAGATGACAAATTTGAGATGGTATCATATTCACGGATAGGATTTGCTGAAGATTTCTCCGGAATTTTTTTCGACGCGCAAAATTCTTTTCTTTGGATTATCAGTGATCAGGACAAAAGCGTTTTTCAATGTGATTCAACTGGAACAGTTATTCAGGAGTTCCCTGTTGAGGCTAATAAAATTGAAGGTATCGCGGTTGATGTTACAAATGATCTGGTCTATCTTGTTAGTGATTCTTATGAAAGGTTGTATGTTTATTCGATTCAAAAGTAAAATATTTTAGCGCTTCAAAAATTATTATTTTGACAACTGCTCCATACCTGAGTAGGCGAGTATTTGCCACTGATTTTTACAGATAAGCACTGATTCAACAGACAAAATGCTTGAACTCAACTTTTTCCTTTCCGAAATTTATGAGTAACCCAACTTTTTTCGGTTGCTTTTAATTCATTAAGTAATCGCGGTTCATCTTTAGGATTGTGTTTTTTCGCCACTTTAGGTTTAACAATAACTTTACCATCTACTAATAAATTAGCCGCGTAATTACCGACAACAACGCCCTTGAATTTCACCTTGATTGCCGGTTCTAACTCAGTTGTGTAACCCTGCCGCAACAACTCAACCTGTTTAGCTCGTTAATATACTTTTTCTAAAAAAACATATCCAGGTAAATTATGGACTTCAAACGCGGAATCTATTATTGCTTCTGTAATTTCTTTGTTTTTTAAATTCATTATATCAGTGTTACATCTGTGTTAATCTGTGGCATTAATTATTTTTTTTAATCTACCCACACTGTTTGACATAGAGCCGTATTTTTTCTTTGTGCTTTT
>NBLI01000108.1 GCA_002084535.1 Candidatus Zhuqueibacterota bacterium 4572_119 | reverse complement strand
GCATTTGCGCCTTGAGATGGAATCAGCATTAAACAAAAAACGATAATTATGGGAAAATATTTTCTCATTATTTCTCCATGATTAGATTATCGGCATTGAAACAAATATGGGTTTTGCTTAAATGCAACCATGTTTGGATTAATGGAAAAGCAAATTTCAACAAGATTAGGTGGGTATGAAAAATAATAAAAAAAAAAGGTTTAGTCAAGGGGAAAATTGAGGAATTGAAAATATTGTTATCCAGCCTGCGTTAGTTATGAATACTTGCCACACAAAACTCCAAGACGCGAAGGGAAACTAATAAAAAAGCAAATTGAATTTAAAACCCGGTTTAATAGCAACCGATAATAAGGATTGTGATCATTAAATGAAGTTTTGATTTTTTTTGACAGACAGGATACCTGGATAACAAGGATTTGCAGGATTATTTATAATTGATTGGACTAAAAACTTTCATGAAACTTGAAACAGCTTTTAGCAATTGGCAGTCAGCTATTAGCTTAATGAAGCGGTTGTAGAATTATCTTTACTTGTATCAACCACCATGATAAATCATGGTGATAGTTCAAATTTGAAGCAACACCACAATTCATTGTAGTGGAAAAAAATGAACAAAAAGCCGCTATTTAACCGCTTCAGCGGTTTCAAGATATTACTTTAAATTCAACCATCTGATCGGTTACAAGTTTTATCATGCCCGTCCAGCAAAAGGCAAGACTATTGGAATTGTTGTTGGCTTTTGATATTAATTGTATAAATATAAATCTGATACATGTCGTCCCTGACGGGACTTTTTAAATATTGGGTTACCCATTTATTATAAACATGTCGTACCTACCGGCACTCAATTTTTGGATCACATTTTTTTTCATTTTTAAATAAGTCAGGTACTCTCAGTCTGTTTCAGTCGCGTTAGCGACGACATGTTTATAACGACACATTATAAAAACAATCTAAAGTCCCTTTAGGGACGACATGTAACTTACATGTATTTAGTCTGTTATGCTGTTTAATTGTCGGCAATAAACATCGAGCTGCCATCTGAAATATATTTAGGAAATTCTCGAAATCCAATGTG
Organism: Candidatus Zhuqueibacterota bacterium 4572_119; assembly: GCA_002084535.1. Classification (GTDB taxonomy): domain Bacteria; phylum Zhuqueibacterota; class Zhuqueibacteria; order Thermofontimicrobiales; family Thermofontimicrobiaceae; genus NBLI01. The sequence continues at coordinate 9,439 of NBLI01000108.1, read as the reverse complement.
CAACCATGTCTAATAGTGTGAGAAAAAAACAATCGACCATTAGATAATTCAAAAAGTGTACGACATCTCTGTCTGCCACCAGTATCTGATGTATTGCAAATTCCACTAAAAAATCCTTGCAAATCAGAAAAAAAATTGTTATAATAAATGTCCAAAATAACAAATCATATAAGGCAAAAATGATATTTCACAGAACAAGATTTTAAAATTTTATAGAATAGTTAAATAATATTAAGGAGGCTTTCATGTCAAATGAGATTGTTGAGGTTGATTTTCAATTGCCAGCGATCAAAGTAATAAATCACCTTTGCAAAGGATGCGGTTTATGTATTGAGCACTGTCCTAAAAATTGTATTGAATTTTCAGGTAAATTTAACCAGTTAGGTTATGATTATGCTCAGTATAATGGAGAAGGCTGTACCGGATGTAGTATCTGTTTTTATGCTTGCCCGGAACCTGGTGCGATAGAGGTTTACAAAAAAGTGAAGGGAGAATAAATATGGCAAAAGAACTAATAAAAGGGAATGAGGCGGTTGTAAAAGGCGCGATTTTGGCGGGATGCTCGCTCTATTTTGGTTATCCGATTACTCCAGCCAGTGAAATTGCTGAATCTGCCGCCAGTTATTTTCCGATGTCGGGTGGGACATTTATTCAGGCGGAAAGTGAAGTTGCCGCGATTAATATGGTCTATGGCGCTTCCTCCACAGGCTCCAGGGCAATGACAGCTTCTTCAGGTCCTGGCTTGAGCTTGAAACAGGAAGGAATTTCTTATTTAGCCGGAGCTGAATTGCCATGCGTAATCGTTGATGTGATGCGCGCGGGTCCCGGTTTGGGCAATATCTGGCCTGAACAAAGTGATTATAATCAAATCGTTAAAGGTGGCGGACACGGAAATTATAAGGTCATTGTACTGGCACCCAATTCAGCGCAGGAAATGTGCGATTTTACCATGCTGGCTTTTGATCTTGCCGATAAATACCGAAATCCGGTTATTGTTTTGACTGACGCGTATATTGGTCAAATGATGGAACCGGTAGAATTTCCCAATAAGCGTAAGGAAGTCCCTTACCGGGATTACGCTTTATACGGTGATAAAAAGACACGGCATAACCTGATTACATCAATTTTGATGAATACGGAATTGCTGGAAAAGCATAATATAAAACTTGGAAAAAAATACCAGGAAGTCGAAGAGAACGAAGTTAAATTCGAGGCAATGTACACAGACGACGCGGAACTCATTTTAATGGGGTATGGCATAGTTTCAAGGATGCTGCAAAATGTAGTCGAAACATTACGCCAGGAAGGAAAAAAAGTTGGCTTGCTGCGTCCCATAACTCTGTTTCCGTTTCCAAACCAAAAAATCGCTGAACTCGCTGACACGGCTGATAAATTCCTTGTTGCTGAATTGAGTGATGGTCAAATGATTAATGATGTGCGTTTGGCATTAAACGGGAAAAAAGAAGTTCATTTGTTCAACCGCATGGGCGGCGCGGTACCTTCGGTTGAAGAGTTACTTGAAGCAGCGAGAAAGTATATTTAACCTGATTTAAAGGAGTTGATATGAAGGCGCAAGTATTAGCCAAACCAAAGGCTTTTTATGATAAATTTGAAAGAAAAGGTGGTACCAACCTGGAAACGACCCATTATTGCCCAGGTTGTGGACATGGGAATATACATAAAATTTTAGCGGAAGCAATCGTAGATTTTGGGATACAGGACAGAACAGTTCTGGTATCTCCTGTTGGCTGCTCTGTGTTCGCGTATTATTATTTTGACATTGGAAATGTTCAGGCAGCTCATGGCAGGGCACCGGCTGTGGCGACAGGACTAAAAAGATCAAACAAAGATAGTATTGTTATCTCTTATCAGGGTGATGGTGATCTGGCTGCGATTGGAGGCGCTGAGATTCTAAATGCAGCCAACCGTGGTGAAAATATTACCGTCATTTTTATTAATAACGCGATTTATGGGATGACTGGTGGACAAATGGCGCCGACAACTATGGTCGGACAAAAAACAAAAACAAGCCCGTTCGGCCGATCCTCAGAAAATGAAGGCCATCCGATTCGAATGTGTGAAATTATCAGCACTCTGGAAGCACCTGTTTACGTTGAGCGAACTGCCCTTGTAGATTTTAAATCGATTAATCGAACAAAAAAAGTGCTTCGCAAAGCATTACAAAATCAGATCGATAATAAGGGATTCTCATTTGTTGAGATTTTGGCGCCATGTCCAACCGGGTGGAAAATGTCGTCAGTTGATTCTCAAAAATGGATAGAGGAAAAAATGATACCGTATTTTCCGGTCAAGGTTTTTAAGGACATTTCCGATGATATTGAACCGCGCAGCATAAAGAAAAAAACGCTGACAGATAAAGAAATCCTTGATGTACTGGGATTGGCACCGTCCGGGAAAGCCGATACTGTTGATAAAGATTTCCTTGGCAAATTTTCAGAGCAGAAAATGAAGATCGCTGGATTTGGCGGACAGGGTGTCCTTACCGCCGGTGTTATGTTGGCTGCCATGGCGATGGAGGAAAATCTTGAGGTAAGCTGGCTGCCGTCTTATGGCCCTGAAATGCGAGGAGGCACCGCGAATTGCAGTGTTCATCTCTCCAATAAGAGAATCGGTTCTCCATTAACAACAAATCCAAATGTTCTGATCGCCATGAACGGACCTTCTTTGGATGCGTTTGAGGATACAGTGGAAAAAGACGGTTTGATAATTACCAATAGCTCAATCGTTGATCGCAAGGTGAAACGGGATGATGTCAAGGCAATTGAGATTCCTTTGACGGAAATGGCGTCAAAGATGGGAATGACCGCAGTAGCAAATATGATCTGTATTGGCGCGTATCTTGAGCTAACAAAGGTCATCGACACGGCGACAGCGAAAGATACGATTAAACAGCATCTCAAAAAGAAAGAATTTGTTGATATCAATTTGAAAGCAATTGACGAAGGTGTGAAATACATTCGGGAAAACTATTCGTAAGGCTGTTTCCATTTTTTAATTACAATAATGTTTTGAGCTACAACAAAAATATCGGGCAGGTAGTATATATCTGCCCGATTTTATTTATTTAAAGATTGCTATTCTCGCATATTTTTCTTATTTTAAATTGTATTAAAAAGAAATGATACAATCAAATGCCTAAAAATAGTGTAACTGTTTGTTTTTTTAGGGAACTTTAAAATCGCTTTATCGTTGAAACTATTATTTTCTAAAAATAAAGCTGCAACTTTATTTCATAATAAAAGTCAAGTTTGCGTTAATTTTTCCCGATCTGTATGAGATCGGCATGTCCCATGTGGGATTTGAAATACTGTACAATGTTTTGAACAAGATCCCCTATGTCGCGGCGGAACGGGTATATGCTCCTGCCGTTGATATGGAAGAAAAACTGCGCGAGAATCGACTACCCTTGTTCTCTCTGGAATCAAAGAAACCATTAACGGATTTTGATTTCCTTGGATTTACATTACAGTATGAGCTGCATTATACAAATGTAATCAATATGTTAGACCTGTCAGGGCTGCCGATTCATTCCGCTGACAGGGAAGAGGGGACACCCATTGTAATTGCTGGCGGACCGTGCGCGTTTAATCCGGAACCACTGGCTGAATTTGTCGATGCCTTTGTCATTGGTGATGGTGAAGAAGTAGCCGTGGAATTGATGGTACTGATGAGAAACGCGAAAAAGGAGGGTCTTAACCGTGCGGATATTTTGCTGGAGTTATCAAAGGTAAAAGGAATTTATATTCCGGCGTTTTATGATGCCGTGTATGATGGAACGAAGTTTATCGGATTAAAACCGAAAGCTCAAAATGGAATTCCTGAAAAAATTACCACCCGGACAATTGAAGAATTAAAACCTGAAAACTATCCGCAAAAACCATTGGTTCCCCTAATCGAAACGACGCATGATCGTTACTCCGTAGAGATCATGAGGGGCTGCACCCAGGGCTGCCGGTTTTGCAATGCCGGATTTATTTACCGTCCGGTGCGCGAAAGATCAGTGAACGAATTGGAAAAACACGTTGAAACGGTAATTCAAAATACCGGCTATGATGAGATTTCTTTAGCCTCGTTATCCACATCAGATTACAGTGATTTAACTTCTCTATTAAGCAGATTGTCACGCAAACTTGAATCTCAACAAGTTAATGTTTCATTCCCTTCATTGCGAACGGAGACGTTCACCCTTGAAATGGCAAAGTATGCCCGAAAAGTGCGGAAGTCAGGCATTACCCTGGCGCCTGAAGCGGGCTCAACAAGACTGCGGCAAATCATTAACAAAACAAACACCAACGAGGATTTGCTCAGGGCGGTCAAAATTGCCTTTTCAGAGGGCTGGAGCCTGGTTAAGCTTTATTTTATGATCGGATTACCACAGGAAACAACCGAGGATTTGGACGAGATTATAGAACTGGTAAAACAGGTAAAATCGGTAGCGTTTAAAAATGGTGGAAAGGCGATTAATATTTCCATCTCGCCGTTTTGTCCTAAACCGGGAACACCTTTTCAGTGGGTCGGCCAAGATTCGATGAAACAATTGGAAGAAAAAATATTTTATCTTAAAAATAAGATATCACATCCAATAATAAAGTTTAACTGGCGCGACCCGAAAGTTTCTTTCATTGAAGGGGTAGTCGCCAGGGGTGATCGAAATCTTGGCAAAGTAATTTTGCGCGCCTGGAAAAATGGCGCCAAATTTGACGCCTGGTCAGATCAGTTTAATTTTCAAGCCTGGATTCAGGCGTTTGAAGGTGAACAGGTCGTTCCGGAAAATTATACCAGCGAATGGGAACTGGACGCGAAACTGCCCTGGGATCATATTTCCAAAGGTGTCTCAAAAAAATATTTACGTGATGAGTACCAGCGGTCGATGGAAAATCAAAACACCAGCGATTGCCGGCAATCCTCCTGCCATTTTTGCGGAATGATGAAACAAGCGGTTTGCCAGGAGATTTTGAAAAAAGGTGAAGGGGAAAAACAGCAGCAAGCGCCTGCCGAAAAAACGAGCGGAATCGATGAGTCGAACTATGGCAGGTCTTTAAAAAAAGTCAAGTCTAAAGTGGAGCCTTCTGCCCGAACTGTCAGGTTAAAATATAAGAAGGGTGAAGAAATACGATTTACTTCTCATTTGGATTTGATAAAAATATTTGAGCGTTCATTCAGGCGCGCCGGAGTTAAGCTTGTGTATTCCCAGGGATTTCATCCTCATCCAAAAATCGCGTACAGTCCTCCTTTGGCAACAGGTTATACCAGCGATGCCGAGTACATGGATGTGCAGTATTTTTTTGAAAGGGGGAAAGACGCTGTTGTTTTGCTAAATAAAATCTTGCCGGAAGGGTTAAAAATTCTTGAGAGCAAGATATTGTTGGCTAAAGCGGTTTCACTAACTGCCGCGATAAACAGGGCTGAGTATGAAGTAAATTTGATTAAAGCATTTGACCAATCCTATCTTAATCAAAAAATAAATGAATTTATGAACCGCGGTGAGGTTGTAATAGATCGTATCAGAAAAGATACAATCAAACAACTGGATATTCGTCCCTACATCGAGGCGATCGCAACGAATGGAAACAACGGGACCCTGAATTTAACATTGAAATATGATCAGGGAAAAACAGCGCGGGTTCAGGAGGTACTAAAAACACTACTCGACCTTTCAAATGATGAAATCGAATTGTGTCGTGTAAAAAGGAAAGACCTTTTAGTTCAGGTTGACGCGGTCAGCGTATCTCCGTTGGAAGTTTAACAATTATAAAATGTAAGATAGGTAACTATGAAGAAAAAAATAATAATTAATGCCGCGATTGGTGAAATCCGAATCGCGATTTTGGAAAATGATAAATTAGCCGAATTGTTTGTAGAAAAACCGGAAAGTGAACGAAGCGTTGGTGATATTTATTTAGGAAGAGTCGTTAATGTGGTAAAAGGCATGCGAGCGGCTTTTGTAAATATCGGCCAAAAGCAGGACGCGTTTTTGCATTTTTCCGATATTGGTGAGTCCTTTTCCACGGTCAGCGCTATGGTTGACCTCGATGATAATGGCAATAATCAAAAAGCATATTCACCGGATGAAATAAAAGTCGGACAGCAAATTCTTGTTCAGATCATTAAGGAACCGATCAGCACAAAGGGCTCGCGACTGACAACGCAGATTTCCATCCCGGGAAGGTTTCTCATCCTGGTTCCTAATTCAAGAATGGTGGGTGTTTCAAAAAAAATTGAGAATATGAGAGACCGGAAGCGGCTTCGAAAAATCGGTCGGGAGATTCGTCCTGATGGCTTTGGTTTGATTGTAAGAACAGTGGCAGAAGGCAGAGATAAACTGGTTCTGCAAGCCGACGTGGAGGCACTGAAAAAGAATTGGAAAAAAATTGAAAACAAGATTAAAAATAGTAAACCACCGGAACTTGTTTTCAAGGACATGGGCATGATGTCCAGTGTTATTCGGGATTTATTCACCAAAGATGTGGACAGCCTGATCGTCGATTCAAGAAAACTGTACCGGAAAATTGTTCACTATCTCAAAGGTGTTGCTCACGGTATGGCGCCCATGGTTGAATATTATGACAGGAGAGAGCCAATTTTTGATCACTACGGTATTGAGTCAGAAATTGAAAAGAGCCTGTCCCGAAAAGTTACAATGAAGAGCGGTGGGTCGATTATTTTCGATCAAACCGAAGCACTGGCAGCAATCGATGTTAATAGCGGCAAATTTATCGGAAGGAAAGATCACGAACAAAATTCATTGAAGATAAATCTTGAAGCGGCTAATGAAATTGCGCGTCAGTTAAGATTGAGAGACCTTGGTGGGATTATCGTCATTGATTTTATTGACATGAAGGAAGCTAAAAATAAGAAAAAACTTTACGACGATTTTAAAAGGGAAATCAAAAAAGACCGGGCTCAGGCTAATATTACCCAGCTCAGCGAATTCGGTTTAATAGAAATGACGCGAGAAAGAATCAGACCAAGCTTGATTTATAAAATGAGCGAGACTTGTCCAACCTGCGGTGGGCTGGGACGCATCACTTCTAAAACCCGAATACTGAACCAGGTTGAAAGATGGATAAAACGCTTTCGGGCATCTTCGCGGGAAAGAAGGGTGAGAATAGTAACTCACCCGGAAATCAAGTCATATTTGAGTGAGGGTACCCGCAGTCCGATCCGTAAATTGATGTGGAAATATTTTATTAAAATTGAATTGCAAACAGATCCCACATTTGAGATCGATGAAGTCAGGTTTTTTTCAAAAAAGAGAAATTTGGACATTACAAACAAATTTAAAACTTGACTTAAAAGATAAAAATTATTATATTACTGGTCATTATTTTTATAGTAAATGATCTTAAAAATGACTAAAGTATTTATGTTTTTATATTTCTTTTTGGAGGAGTATTAATGTACGCGATTGTTGAAATAGGTGGACAACAGTTTAAAGTATCAAAAGATGATGTGATTGTTGCTCCAAAAATATCTGACAAGGAAGGTGAAAAAGTTGTCCTTGATAAGGTGCTTTTGACTTCAGGTGAAAAAGGAGTCAAAGTTGGCAACCCGGTAATAAAGGGAGTGAAAGTTAAAGCGACTGTAATTGAAAATGAACACGGGAAAAAGGTAATCGTTTTCAAGAAAAAACGGAGAAAAGGCTACCAGGTAAAACGTGGTCACAAACAGGAATTTTCCCGTATCAAAATTGATGATATTGTTTTGAAATAATTTGTTTCGGAGGTGAAAAAAAATGGCGCATAAGAAAGGTGTAGGTAGTACTAAGAATGGACGCGACAGTAATCCGCAAATGCGAGGCGTTAAAAGATTCGGTGGTCAAAAAGTGACAGCAGGAAGTATCATAGTTCGTCAATGCGGGACGAAAATACATCCCGGTCAAAATGTTGGCATGGGAAGCGATTATACACTTTTTGCCAAGGCTGATGGCGTGGTTAAATTTACGAATCAGGGTCGGTCAAGAAAATACGTACATATCGAAGCTGTGTAATCAGGTTGATTAGCTGGTTACTTATAACTGCCAAAATAAGTTGAGCTGGATTTCAGATATTCAATTCAATACATAAACTTGTTCTTTTTATATTGCGCGTGGAAGTTGATTCTTTTTTTATATTTTAAATATAAATCATTAGCCACAAAATTTACAATAGGAGAATGTTATGGCAAGAAAAAAAATTGCTCTCATTGGTGGAGGTCAAATTGGTGGTATTCTGGCTTTACTCGTCGCGCAAAAAGAATTAGGCGATGCAGTTCTTTTTGATATACCCGAAAAAGAAGGAGTTGCAAAAGGTAAAACGCTTGACATTATGGAAGGTACACCCCTCATGGGTGTGGACAGCAATCTATCAGGAACAAGTAATTACGAGGATATTAAAGGCGCGGATGTGGTTATCGTAACTGCCGGATTACCCCGTAAACCGGGCATGTCCCGAGAAGACTTGTTAGATGTAAATATCAAGATTATGTCTTCCGTTGCTGAAAATGTTAAAAAATATTGTCCTGACGCATTCTGCATTATCGTTACAAATCCGCTCGACGCTATGGTATATTCTTTTAAGAAAATTACCGGTTTCCCTAAAAACAGAGTCGTTGGTATGGCTGGTGTTTTGGATACAGGCAGGTTCAAATCATTTGTTGCTATGGAATTGGGTGTTTCTGCTGAAGACGTAGCAGCGACTGTATTAGGTGGTCATGGCCCGACTATGGTTCCGTTACCAAGACTTGCAACCGTGGGCGGCGTGCCGCTGACCGAATTAATTTCAGATGAAAAACTGGAAGCGATTGTAACGCGAACGAGAAAAGCAGGAACAGAAATTGTGGGTCTGCTCGGAAATGGCAGCGCGTTTTTTAGCCCGGCGATCAGCGCTATTGAAATGGCAGAAGCTTACCTGAAAGATAAGAAAAGAATTTTACCGTGCGCGTGCTTGCTTGAAGGCGAATATGGGATTGATGGGTATTATATTGGTGTGCCTGCCTTATTAGGCTCCGGCGGTGTTGAAAAAATCATTGAGATTAAATTGACAGATGAAGAAAAAGAAATGTTAATGAATTCACTAGAAGCTGTGAAAAAAGCGGTTGCTGAAACAAAACTTTAATCGTGAATGTTGACAATTGAATATATAAAAGAAACCGAGATATTTTTTCTCGGTTTCTTTTTGTCATTTAGTGCCTAAATGGTTAATTGCCCTCCGAAGCAGCAAAGATTTATCGAACGCGCATAACGCGGATGTGCACGAAAGAACTCGCGAAGTTAATGGTTGTCCGATTCATTTATTCGATTTTGAATTAGTACCGGCTTACATAAGTTGGGTAATACCACAAAAATACTCAATAAAGAAATTTGTATTTTGAAAAACATTAGGCAGTTCCAGTAAATTATCCGGGATTAAAAAGATTTAAATAGCAGCTTTTATAAATT
>NBLI01000107.1 GCA_002084535.1 Candidatus Zhuqueibacterota bacterium 4572_119 | reverse complement strand
AAGAGGAGGCGCCAGCCGCTCCGAAGTAATAATTTCAGACGAAGAGATAGATTATCCAAAAGCAATCAATATCGATTTTTTATTGGCACTGACGCAGGAATCGTGTGAACGATATTCAAATGACCTGAAAGAAGATGGAATTTTATTGATTGATTCTGAAGCGGTTAAGTCCAAACCCGAATTGAAATCGAAAATTTTCAGCCTCCCAATCATAGAAATTGCCCGTAATGAAGTCGGACGTGTGATGGTCGCGAACATTGTTGCTCTGGGAGTTATCGCGGAACTTACAAAGATAGTCTCAATAGAGGCGTTGGAATCAGCAATTTTATCCCGCGTCCCAAAGGGAACTGAAGAAATGAATTTGAAGGCGCTCAAAGTAGGTCGCAATGAAGGAGCAAAGTTACTTTCAGCGTAATTGGAAGCGTGCAAAGTTTTAAAATAAGCGGGAATACAAGAAACGAAACTGGTTCGAAATTATTAATGTTTCTATTTTTTTTGTACGTCTGCATCTACAAATGGATATTATTTAAGCTTCTTTCCATTTCTCACTTAATTTCGCTTGAAGTTTGTCAGATTCACAATATATGAACTGTGAATCGTTAAATTAAACTTAAATTGCAAAATAGACAATTTTTGGAAATATAAGCATTGCATCATTATTTTAATAGATTAAAAAAACGCGCGAGTCTATTAGGGAACCACCAGCAAAAGTATATCAGGACAATCGAAGCGAATCTCGATTCATTGATGACCAGTCTGGAAAACGCCGGGAAATCTGAATACATCCATTTTTGGAAAGGAACGCCACGCCTCAGTGAAGAAATGGATGTTGTTCTTAGTGTGGCAACATCCAAAGAGGAAAAACTTTCATTTCTCGCGTGTTACTATTCACTCCAAATGCTGCATCTGAATATTCGATCCGTCGATGTTTTACGACTTCAACTAACAGGTATTAGCAAAGCGAAAAGGCGGATACCTGTTTACAAAGAGTTTATGCTCCAAACAGGCAAGGATTTCAGAAAATTATCCGCCGCGTACATGGAGAAACTGCTCAATATATTTTCAGATACAGACATCAATCATGAATATGCCATGTTGGGTGTGGGATCTCTTGCTCACCAGGATGATATTGATGTTGGTGTAGTTGATGACGGATCGGAAAGCCGCAAAGAGCTAAACATGATAATGAACCGGCTGAGCCGGGAAATGTTCAAATCCGCGACTGAACTGCATTTTTATTTGACCGAACACGTGGGCAGTGAGTTTTTTACAGCATCCATCGATGAGTTTAATGAACTTCTGGATGACGAAATACAGGATTTTATTATCATTACAGAAATGATAAATGCCGCTCGCATACTTGGCAGCAACAGGCTATTCAAGAAATTTATGGCAGAAGTCACCTTCCGTTATCATTTTCAGCAGAACCAGGATAATAAATACCATGAAGCCTATTTAAGAGGCATTCTTGGTGAAATTCGTTCTTTTTTATTTAGGGAGATAAATCAAAACAAGCTAAATCCAAAAGATGATGCTTTGCGCATGATTTCCGGTGTTATTTTTTCCGGAAAAACAATTTTTCGTATTTACAGGGTAAATCGTTGGGAAATATTGGCGGCTCTAAAACGCATTGATTCCAACAGAAAGCATCTTTATAATAACCTTGAAAAATCCCTTTCTTTCCTGGAAATTTTCAGGCATATTTTCCAACTTTATGTGGGATTGGAAGAAGACATTTATCTTGATGATCCGGTTACTGTACAAAACATGCAAATCGTTGCTAAAACCTTGGGATATCAAGATATGGGCGCCATCAGCGCCTGGGATCATCTTTTAATTCATTACCACGAATATGTTGAAACCGCTAAATCGACCGCGGCACAACTATTGGTGGATGTGCAGGAACATCTCAAAGTAATCAGCAGTTTTTCGGTCATTACTGGTATGGCAAAAGACCCAGAACCCTACAGAAGCTACCCCGGAAACCTGGCTGTTGATTTTCTTAAGCAGTCAAAATTCTACAAGGGCACCAAATACTGGGATGATATCATCAATGAATTGAAAAATGAAAAAAGCCATTTGCTGCAAAATTTTATCAATGATTTCAAACAGCTTAAACCGCGGCTGCAAACCAAAGTGATCAAAGAATACGGCAAAGTTTTTCAGCAAGCTCTTTATCCGGCAATCTCATTTGTCACCTTAGTCGCGCAAAAAAAGACCACGCTTGAGTGCAAAAAAATAAGTGAAGGTTTAATTGCCTCGTTCCTGGAAAATTTAACTTTATGTAACGATCGAGTGCTTCGCTTGACCAAAGTTTTTAGCTGGTATCCGGATTTAATAAATGATTTTTTGTCCGTTTTAAATGATCAGCAGCGCTATCAATTTACACTGCTAATCGATGAAAACTTATGGGAACCACAGTCTCAGAAATACAAAGAACTACTTTGCAGTTTGTGTGAAATTCAAAATAACACCAGTCATTATTTCAAGAGGTTTTTTACCAGAATTATTTCTAAAAAACCGATTTACATCCAATATTTGAAAGATACCAATTCACTCGATCAAATCGCTAAGGGTATGTTAGCGACAGTGGATAGCCTGGAAAATTTTGAGGATCAAAAGAGACAGCTAAATAACTATCACGACCTGGAATTTTTCCGCGTTGGCTTGGAAGCTTTGGACGGTGTGCCAATAAATAAAATAGAATCTGATTTTACAGAATTTACCGATAATTACATCGAGATACTTTTTGACATTTGCAAGCAGGAAGTGATTCGCAGGATAGGAAAATACGTTCCCACACGGGATTTGATTGCAATTTATGCTGCCGGCGGACATGGCAGAGAACAGGCGTTTGATGATGATTATGATCTGATTATTTTATTGAATGAGAACGATGAAGAAATCCGTCAATACTGCAATAAAATTATCGTGATGATGAACACCGAAATAATGAAACGCGGCACTATGCCCCATTATCGATTTGCCGATCATTTTGGGCATTATATCACGCTGGTTGATGATCTTGACCAATATTTTTCAAATAATGATGTAAACGATTTTATTGATAAGTCCCAATTGCTTGGAGCCAGAATGATTGTGGGCAGCACAAAGTTTCAAAAAGAGTTTGAAAATCGAATTATTGAGCCTCACATATTTGAAAAATGCTCTGTTTACATGAAACAAATGATCGGAGAAATGAAATCGCGGCATGAAGATGAAGGTAAAAATCAGGTGGAAGAGCTAAATATTAAAGAGGGGATTGGTGGTCTGCGCGACATCGAGTTTTTGCTGCTAATGTATAAAGTAAAATATCGATTGCAGGAGCCATTAAACCTGAAATTAGTGAATCGCATCATTGAAGAGGAGGCGCATAATAAACAAGATCTCCTCGATCTGATTAACCACCGTGATTTTTTGAAAAGATTGCGGGATTTATACCGCTTGACTATTTCTGCCGGGAATGTTTTAAAAACAGAACACCTGGATCCTGTTACTAAAATTCTCGGATACCATAATGATGAGCATTGGGATGCAAGGGAGAAGCTGATTCAGGATTATAATCGTACAACAGATTACTCCCATAAAATTATAAATAAATTATTGAGAGAATTCGATAATTGCTAAAAAGTTGATTTGGAGGTTGTAGCTTTTAATGAGAGACGTGCAGAATGAAATTGATTTTAGACGGATTGAAATTGATAAAGTTGGAGTGAAAAATTTAAAATATCCGATAGTTTTAAAAGATAAGCAAAATGAAAAACAGCATACAATTGCATCGATAAATATGTATGTGAATTTACCGCACCAATTTCGCGGTACGCACATGAGCCGTTTCATTGAAATTTTGAATAAATACCGCCGGGAAATTGATATTCATAATATGGGCGAAATAATGAAAGAAATGAAAGACCGGCTGGAAGCGGAATCGGCTCACCTGGAATTGGAGTTCCCATATTTCATTGAAAAGGAGGCTCCGGTATCAAAGGCAAAGTCGTTGATGGAATACCAGTGCCGGTTCATTGGAGAGTTAAATGACCGCATGAAGATTTTATTGGGCGTTTCGGTTCCCATGTTAACGGTATGCCCCTGTTCAAAGGAGATTTCTGAACACGGCGCACATAATCAACGGGGTGAAATAAACCTGCTGCTCAAGTTTAAAGGTTTCCTGTGGATTGAGGATGTGATTGAAATGGTCGAGAACTGCGCCTCTGGTTCTGTTTTTTCACTGCTGAAGCGGGAGGATGAAAAATACATCACTGAATCTTCATACGAGAATCCGAATTTTGTCGAAGATGTTGTTCGCAATGTCGCTACCAAGTTAGATAAACAGGAAAATATATTATGGTATAAAGTGGAAGCTGAAAGTTATGAGAGTATTCATAACCATGACGCTTATGCTTGTGTACAAAGAAAATATTAACGATTGAAAATCAGGAGAAAGAAATGGTACAAAGAACACTCGCAATTTTGAAACCGGATTGTGTGAGAAAGAATTTAATTGGCAAAGTTATTAAACGATTTGAGGCTGAGGGATTTAAGATTATAGGTATGAAATTGGTGAAGTTAGATTCAAATACAGCCGGGGAGTTTTACGCGGTGCATAAAGACAAGCCGTTTTTCTATGATTTAGTTTCCTTTATGTCTTCGGGTCCCTGTGTGCCAATGGTGCTTGAAAAAGAAAACGCGATTGAGGATTATCGCAAAGTTATCGGAGCAACTGATCCGGGAAAAGCTGATGAAGGAACAATTCGCAAAATGTACGCGGACAGTAAAGAGCAGAATATGGTTCATGGTTCAGACGCACCGGATACTGCTGAATATGAAATAAAATATTTCTTTTCATCAAAAGAATTAGTCGAAAATATGGGATAAGGATAATTGTCTGCCATGAAAAAAAATAAAATAGTGAGGATGAAAATCCTTGTGCTGAACTGCGGTAGTTCCTCGGTCAAGTACCAAATTATTGATGGGGGAAAGCTCAATTTGCTGGTACGTGGAAGTGTCTCTGAAATTGGCTCTGAAGATGCTCTGTTCTGGCAGCAGCGAGATAATGGAAGTGAAGTAAAATTTAAGAGTTCAATATTGGATCATGAACAGGCTGTTCAGCAGATATTGGATAGTCTGCTTTTTAAAAAAACTGGTATTCTCAAAGATATTTCAGAGATTTTTGCAATAGGACACCGGGTGGTTCATGGTGGTGAGTACTTTTCTAAACCGACTCTCATCACTGATGAAGTAATCGAAAAAATTACGGAATGCAGTCAATTGGCGCCGCTTCACAATCCTCCGCAAATCAAAGGTATTGAGGCTTGCAAACGATTGATAAAGGGTATCCCACAGGTCGCCGTTTTTGATACGGCATTTCACCAGACTATGCCGGATTATGCTTTTCATTATGGTATTCCGTATAAATTTTATGAGAAATACCGCATTAGAAGATATGGCTTTCATGGGACATCACATTATTATGTTGCCAATCGCGTCGCTAAATTGATGGATCGTCCACTTGAAAAAATCAAAGTAATTACCTGTCATTTGGGAAACGGCAGCAGTGTCGCAGCGGTAAAAAACGGAAAGTGTATCGACACCTCAATGGGATTTACCCCGCTGGAAGGTTTGATCATGGGGACCCGGTCTGGTGATATTGATTGTTCCGCGGTTCTTTATTTGATGAAACATGAAAAAATCAGCGCCGCGCAAATGGACAACATATTGAATAAAGAGAGCGGGCTTAAAGGGATTTCCGGCAATTCAAATGATATGCAAAAAATTGTTGAAGCCGCGAAGAACGGTGATGAGAGAAACCAAAACGCTTTGGACATGTTTTGCTACCGCGTCAAAAAATATATCGGCGCTTACGCGGCTGCGCTTAACGGTGTTGATGCGATAGTCTTTACTGCTGGCATTGGAGAAAATGCTGCTTCTGTCCGGGCAAGTATCTGTGAAGGGTTGGATTACATAGGCGTCAAATTTAACCATTTGGCAAACAAGCAAACAATAGGAACAGAGGCAGTTATCACAAAAAATGATTCTAAAACAAAAATCTGGGTCATTCCGACAAATGAAGAGATTGTAATTGCCAAACAGACGCTCGATGTGGTGTACCACATAAACGGGATGTAACTAATCGGTTATTATTCAATAGACAATAATATTGTATAATATACTTAACCCGCATAATTC
>NBLI01000106.1 GCA_002084535.1 Candidatus Zhuqueibacterota bacterium 4572_119 | reverse complement strand
TCAGGGCTTTTGACACAGCCACTTTTGATATATTTAATTTTTTTGCAATATCTGCAAGAGTAATTTGTTTCTTTGACTTCAAGTTTGCACTCAATCCTAACCTTTTTACTTTATCGGTTAAGCAAAATGTATATATTTTTTATTTTATGTGCAATAACTTTTAGATATTTTTCCATATATGTCCTAAATAAAAAAATCTAAAAAAAAAAAAATAAATAAAGCCAAACATCTATTTTGTAAATTAATTTTGCAGAATAAAAAACAAAGGATGGTTGGCTTATGGTAAATGTAACCTTATTTCCCCAAATAATTCAAAAAATTGATAAAAACATTTTTGAAAACTTAGTTCATAAATACAATAGCGATAAATACCAAAAAGGTATGAACTCCTGGACGCATCTAATTTCTATGCTTGGAATAAAATCAGCACCATCAAAATCTTCATTAAGTTACCAAAATAAAAATCGAACGTCAGAATTATTCCGTGATACCTAGTATGCTTTACTGGAGGATTTGATTAATCAACCAAAATTCAAACAGCAAAGATTTAAGATAAAAATTAAAAGTTTTTTAGGAACAACTGAAAATGCAGTTATGATTCAAGTATGGACAACAATGATTACCATATTATTGCTTAAATATTTAAGAAAAATAGCTAAATATCCATGGCACTTGTCAAATCTTGTCGCTTTTATCAGGTTGAATATTTTTGTGAAAATAAATCTACATAAATGGTTGGATTTACCTTTTGAAGAAGATATCGGAAAAACTAAAGATTTTCAACTTGCTCTTTTTTAGGGGATTAGTTTCAAATTGCAGGACAAATCCATCCCAAATAATTGTTTTTATTTATCATACTTAAAAATTTTAATTTATTTAGCACAGTAGTGGTTATTTCTATTAAAAGCTCAGTTTCAGCCGCACATAAGGCCAGAAATTATCCATTAAATCCACCTCTTTCACATCGTAGAGTATATAGCGACCGTCGAATTCCGAAGCCCTTGATCCACCGAGAATGAAGGCGCCGACAGTTATGTCAAAATTAGTATAGGGAGAATAGCTATATCCCGGCAGAATCGCATAACTGCCGTCATCGAGATTGTTAAAAAGCGCCAGGCTGAATTTGTGGAAATCCTTCACGGTTTTTTCAGCGAACAGAAATCCGTAATTGCGGGCATTGACCAGCCGCTCACCGGAAAGAACCGTTAGAATATTGTAGTCGCCTTTACCTTTAGCGCCCGAGCCCTGATAATAATATTCATACCGGGTATCTAAGTTGATTCCGGGAATGGTATAATCAAAGCCAACGGACATTTCGAGATTATCGGCAAAACTGTAATTTCCCAGAACAAATTTATTATCATTGTTATCGTATGGGGCTCGGAACGCAAATTCACCATAGACACCAAAATCCCACACTGCTCCGGCAAAATCAAATCCTGCAAAATATTTTCGTTTATAATATGGATGGGTCGACATACCGGAGGTCATCTCAACTAATGCACCTTGCTTAAATATATCAAGAACTGCCGCAGTATCACCTTCAGCCAGCAGATCGGCTATTGCCTGATTGGCAATAATGCCCTGAATGTACTGCATCCCCGCTTCTTCGAGAATATCGTCAATCGGACGATAATCAAGATCGTTGTAGAACACTTCTTTGATCCAGCTTAGCGACATATCAAATGAACCAATAATGGTATTAAGTTTAATTCCGTAAGGAAAGTTGTTTGCGTCACTGTCTTCTTGGTAAGCTGTTGCCTTTTGTGTTTTATCCTGAAATGCCAGATAGGCTTCCAGCGAAAATCGATCGGATAATGCATAGCTTGGTAGAATTGCCATGGTTCCGCGAGTGTCCTCGGTGACCATATCGAGAAAAGGCGGAAAGGCAACTCGCGATGTCGGATTGAATACATATCCGGTTCCCCAGGCAATCGGAAATTTGCCGAATTGCATATCGAAATTACCGATATTAACCATACCCCAGACATGATCAAAAAACATGTGTTGATTGTAATCTTCCAGGGGAAAATCACTCTGGGCAAATCCTGCGATTCCCAGTTTTTCATACATTAGATATGGATTCTGGTTACCGACATTGGAGATATAGGAAAATTCCATGTGAAACCGCAGATTTTTTTCTGGACGCCAATCACCTTTTAATCTTAGCAGGAGAGCATTTCCATAAGAGGGTTTAGAAAGTTTACTTCCTGAATAATCTATGCTGGACTGAAAATAGTCAATCATATATCCATACAGGCTAAAAGCCTCTTCATAACTTTTGTGTCCGGAGGCGTCAGAATTGTTATCATTCCAATCGATATCTAGAAAATTATTATCTTGGGCATTCAAGGAGAAAGCCCCAAGTATTATCAGTGCGATAATTAGGCTGGTTGAATTTTTCATAATTTATTCACCTATTTATAAAAACGCATGGGATTAAAGTACTTATCATCAATCGGAATATCATATTCGGCTTCATGGATAATCACAACCGTCTTACTCTGTTTAATCAGATTTATCATAATCATGCGGGTAGGCATCAGGCGACCTGAAATTATTTTGAATTCCTCGGAAATCAAATCTTTTTTATGGCCGTCTTTTTCGGTGTAGAATTCGACCTTAGGTGTCAGATAGTTATCTCTATTAATTGTGACAAGGATTTTCGAATAGGTAGATTCCTTGATCGGAATGCCTTCCAGGGTCCAGCTGTCTTCATCGGAACTAAGAATTTTAAAAGTGTATTTTTCCTCCATTGATCCGCCACCGAGGTCCTCATAGGAAAAATCACCGCCTACACCCTGAACCGATTTATCTTTGGATTTTGAGGCGATTTTCCGAACCCGACCGGTGGAAGGGAAGTAAACCCACTGGTCACCTTCACGAGAGAGTATTCGTAATCCTTTGATGGATTTAGGAGAAATGAATTCCATATAGCTGTCATCTTCACCCTTACCATAAGCCAGCACTTTCATATCGCGATAGTTAGAATTATCTTCGGAATATGGAAATGTCAGCATGCTCATTTTGGCGACACTGGTAGTGGTCTTTCCTATTTCATCGACTTTGCGAATAATGGAAAGAACGTCTTCTTCCGCATGAAGAAAAACAGACAACTGTACTAATACTAATAATATTACTAAAATTTGAATTAAGTGTTTCATGATATGTTCCTTTATGATTTTTTCTTGTTTTTATCAAAAGATAACATTGCCGGTAAAATAATAAGTGTAGTCAACAGGCAGGTTAAAATTCCAACAAAAAGAATGCTGCCCATAGAACTAATGGAGCCGAATTTTCCGATCAAACCCAGCGATCCAAATCCTATCATCGTCGTAAATGCCGATAGAAAAACGCCTTTTCCGGTGTAGCGGTAAACAGTTTCGATATTCCGTTCTACTTTAAAACGATGGGCGATGTGAATCCCAAAATCAATTCCCATACCAATAACCAGCGGAACTACGGCAATATTTAATACATTAAATTTTTGTCCCAGAAGCGGATACATACCCGCCATCCAGATCATGCCAATTACCAATGGAATAGTTGCGAAAAACGTGAATTTTAAATCCCTGAAATTCAGAATCAGGAAAAATATCACTGCGGAAAAAATATAGATACCGGCTTTCCCGGATGCGCTGATGACTTCATCCAACCAGGCGGTTAAAATCTGAGTGGAACCGGTAATTCGCGAAGATACCCGGGCAACGGAATTATTAAAATGGCGAATTGAAGAAACATGATCGAGTACTCCATCATCGGGATAAATCATGACAAGATTTCGCTGTCCGGTTTCATCAAACATACTTTTCCGGACTGGGTCAGGTAGATCGTCGATAGTCATTGGTCGGTTCACCTGCGCCATTCGAGTAACGATTGCATCCATCTCTTTGGCGAACCAGACATCCAGCCTGTTGAGTCGTGAGGCATATAGTGATGGATTGCTTTCTATTAGTTGAATTAATTTTTGAAAAACCTCGTTGCCCGGTCTACCTACTTCCGCCCCGAATATTTCCCTGATCATCTGATTACGCTTTTTGACGATTTTATTGTTTTCACCAAGTCCGGCAACTGACAGATCACCCATTTCCGTGATATTCCATTCGGTCCGCTGAACTTCGTAAGTAAATGTTTCCATATCTTCAGTAGTATAGTTGATGTTTTTAAAACGGGATGGCATATTTCGAATTTTGGCTATGGCATCCAGTCGCGCCCTCTGTTCATTTTCCGGTGGGAAGAAATAGGAAACCGATCTGATATCGGCTACCATAGGTGTTTTTTCCAACTGTTCGGTCATCTCCCGCGCCTCTTCGATACTGTTGGCAATTACCATGGAGGCAAAAGGCGTCATTTCAAACTTTTCCATGACTTTGGTATATTGAATTATCGATGGCATGTCCTGCGGTTCGAGTTTCATCATATCATATTCCATCCTATTCAAAAACATGGCCGCAAAAAGACAAATTGTGACAACAGTTCCAATAACAATAGTCAGGATTCGATGATTGTAGGTTGCCTTACCCAGTGTTGCCAGGAACTGATAATTAATTTTTGGTAAGTGCGATTTACTTAAATCCTTTTTACCCCACCACAGCAGAAGCGACGGCAGGATGATAAACATTGCCAGAAAGCAATTGATAATACCAGTGCCCATGATGACGCCAAACTGGGCAAATGCCTTTGAACCGGTAACGGACATGACGAAAAAAGCCAGCGCAGTGGTCAATGCTGCCAGCAAGGTTCCCATTCCGGCTTTCAGATAGGTTAATCTTAATGCCTCTTTTGGTTCGTAACCATCTTCCCGGTAGGTATTAAAATTCGTGACAACCTGAATGCCGTAATCAACACCGAGACCGATAAGCAAAACCGCCATGATACTGGTTAGCATATTTATTTCTTTAATGGTTATGCCCACAAATCCATAATTAAATACAATACCCATTATCAGAACTATCAGAATAAACAGGATCGAACGCAGCTGACTGAACGAAAAAATGAACAGTACTAATATAAGAACGATTGCTACTATAGATGGTACCAGCATGTCAAAACCCAGTGCGTCCTGTTCATCGCTTTGTATCGGTATGTCGCCGGTATAGCCAATATGCAGATTTGTATATTTTTCATTCATATCGGCCTGAATGGTTTTAATCATAGCCATCATTGCCACAATTTTATCAAATTCAACAGTGCTGAAATTTGGTGTAATAGTAAACAGCAGGATACTGTTATCGTGATTAAATCCGTAGGGATCACCGTACAGAAATGTTTCCGCGAGCATCTTTCCCTGTTCCTCAACGGGTACGGATTCCGGATCTTCCAGGTATTCTCGCAGGAGTGTAAAGAAAGATTCCAATTGGGCCAGAGTTGCAACGGCATCATTTTCATGTTTGTTGGTTTCCAGTTCTTCTTCGGCGTCGTCACCGGTGTAAGTTTCCTCAAAGGAATTATTCAGGGATGTGATAAAGGGTAACAGGTTCAGCTGTGAAAAGGTTTTTTTAGTCTTTTCCAGATCCTTGGCTTTTTGAAGCATCAAACCCCAGTCATCGATAAACTGACGATCGATCTTCAGGTTTATAGCCTTCACTTCTTGCATTAATTGGTCGTTTGCCCTGACAGCGGTAACAAAATCTTCAGCGCATAGCCCCATCCGGGTTTTGTCATCTCCCTCGATGGTGATCATGACAGTTGCACCGCCGGCAAAGACAGAATCCACCTCAATGTAGCTGGCTACCATAGGATCTTTTTCAGACATCAGGTCTTTGATTTCTGTTTTCACAGTAATATTGCCGGCTGATATCATACTGAGAATAAAGAGCAGCAGTGCCACAAAGGGTATCCATTTATAAAAACGGGTCACAAAACCAGCAATGACGTTCATCATTTTTTCTTCCGATTTCATAATTCCTCCTTTGTTGATTATTATTCTTTTGGTTGGTTCTCTAATATTTCTTCGAGACTAATTGCTTGAATCTGTTCCTTTGCAAAAGCCGAATATAGCTTTCCAATAGAATCTGCAAACATGCCAGAAGCAGTCTTCATGTCAATTTTATAATAGTCGCACCATTCGTCACTAAAAATCACAAAAGAAAACAGGGGTGCAAAAAAGAGAAAAAAAACGCTGATCATATCTTGTTGATTTTTCTTCGATTTAAAACCCATTTTTTCAGAGACTTCATAGCTGGCATTGAAATTCTGATCAAAGTATTTGAAAATATTTAAATGCGGTATTTCACTAACGTCTTTGATCGATTCGGAAAATATGATTTTAATCAGATTTTTGTTTTTCAGCATAAAGGGGAGTGAATAATTCCGAATGATTTTATCAACACCGAGAGTTGGTTCAGCCAGCCAGATATTAACGATCTTTTTCTTCATCGCAACCGTCTTTTTGACAAAGATATTAAAAAGTTTATTCAAAATTTCATCCTTGCTTTTGAAATAGTAATAAATCAGTGATTTGGTGATGCCGGCGGTTTTGGCAATGAGCTCAATGCCAGTAGCGTCGAATCCGCGGCTGGCGAAGAGGATTTCGGCGGTTAAGAGGATTTTCTGTTGAACGCTTTCTTTATCTTTTAAAAAAAATTGGCTTTGTCAAATGTTTGTTTGATAATTCAGGCTAAAATACAAGGTGAGAGAATGAATGGATTTTCTACCGCCGGTATTATGCCCGAGAAAATTTTCAAAATCGAAGTTTTTCGAACTACTCATTTGGTTCACTCGATTGATGTATTGAATGCTTGCTTTATCTTTTTTATTCATTTCAACTTTTTTCTATCAATTAATTGAACGGTCAGTCTAAATATACAGGCTAAGATTGGCTTTGTCAAGTTTTTTTTGAAAATTCAATCTAAAATACGGAATGAATGGATTTTCTATCGTTGGTATTATGCCCGAAAAAATTCTCAATTATTCCGGTCATAAATATATCTCCCTAAAAATACTAATCAGGGCTTCCTTTTTAATAGCATAACACGTTATATTTATTGGAATTGTTATAAAAAATGTGTATATTATGTGCAAGGATATTCGGAAAATTAGCAAAAAATCTTTGCACATGATAGGTGAAAAAAATGATCAAAAATAATAACAAAAATCAAATTGAATTAAATTTCTATCTTCCTTTTGGCGGAAAATTAAATCCTGAAAACCGCTGGGTAAAATTGGC
>NBLI01000105.1 GCA_002084535.1 Candidatus Zhuqueibacterota bacterium 4572_119 | reverse complement strand
TAAAAACCAGGTATTTTCCAATCAAATCAAAAACTGTTTATATTGAAGTTATAGCACCATAATTCATGAAAAATATTAAAATACCTGGTTTTTAGAATGGACTCTTTTATATAAAAAAATAACAGAGTTCAAAAAAAGAACCCTGTTATTTTTGTTCGTGCCGCCTCCCAGAATTGAACTGGGGACACACGGATTTTCAGTCCGTTGCTCTACCGACTGAGCTAAAGCGGCACTTAATATTTTAAAGTTTGTAAAGATAATATATTTTTTTGTAAAAGTCAATATTTTTTTCAAGTAATTCTTTTTAAAATTTGTATCCATTACATTGCTTCGGATATGTTGAAGCTTTTTGCGCTTGGGACATCTTTCCCTTCCAAATGAATGCCCAACTGATGCAGTTTTTTTAAACAAGACACATCTTCATCGTCAACATAAATGTACGAAGTAAGTTGCCTTTTTCCGTGCTGGTAATGCATACCTCCCACATTGGCTTTTTTTATGTTTAGTCCATCGTCCACTAATTGTAGAAGATCTTTTGGTGATTCAAGCAGCAAAATAGTTTTATCATTTTCCAGTTCGTTTTCTGTGATTGCGGTCAGAGTTTCTTCCCGCGTCCAAACACAAATTTTTAGTGGATGGGGCGCAATTTCCTCAGCGTTCATGTACAGGTCTTTTTCAGCTTCTGATTGAGCGATTTCATTGTTGCATAATATGATTTTTGTCGCGTTGATAAATGCTCCCCAGGTAATTACTACCTGTCCGTGGACAAGACGGTCATCAATTCTTATTAAATCTAATGACATAGTTGATGTATCTCCCCTAACCTGGATTAACCAGAATAAATATTTTAGCTATCTTGCATTTAGATGTTTTTATAATTCTAACAGGTCAAAGCAAAGGTAAAGAAAAACGAAAAACTTTCTGCACATTTAATCTGGAAATCAAAATAAAACTATAATAAAATATTGAAAATCTCAATTTTTATTGAGTACTTCTGGGTTTACAATGTTTTGGTTTTCCAAATTCAGCTCAAGGCACAATTTTTAGATACTAAGCTCGATCGATCCCTCGAATTCCATTGTTCCTAATTGTTTCTGCCAATTCGCCCAGTGGCAGCACATCTCTTTTTGTTAAAAAAGAAATAATCATCGGTAAATTAACACCTGAGACAACCTCAACATTTTTGTGCTGGCGCGCGACGGAAACAGCGGAATTCCAACAAGTGCCTCCTTTGAGGCTAACCATGATAATTAGTCCCTGGTCCCTATTATTACGAGAGATAATATCTTCCAATTCCTGAATTACACTTTTTAAAGATGAATTGGTCGTGGTCACCGGATGTATATTTTTTGTTTCTCCTAAAATCGTTTCAGCTGCTTCGATAGCTGCCGAAGCAATTGGGCCGTGCGTAACAACGATTCCTCCAATCATAGCAATCCTAACGATGTTAAACAAGCTTTATTCCAGATCAAAAAAAAGATAATCTCTTAAACGAGTGTTGCCTTGCATTTTTTGAATGACCCGTTCATTGAATTCCTGGGCTGAAAAAATGCCATGAATTTTTAATAATTGATTCATGGCAATTGTTTCGGCGATCACTGTAATATTTTTTCCCGGAAATACCGGCAAGTGAATGATGGGAATTTTAACTCCGAGATATTCAACGTGTTTTTCATCTAAACCTGTTCGATCATAATTTTCGCCTTCTTTGAGGTCAATTAGGTTTAATTCTACTTCGACACGTTTTTGAAACCGTATCGCCCGAACTCCAAAAATGCTTCTAATGTCAATGATCCCCAATCCCCTGATTTCCATGTGGTGCCTGAGCGTTTCTGTACAGGAACCTAACAATACTCCTTCTGTTCTTCGAAACAGGTTAACCGAATCATCAGCAACCAACCGGTGTCCGCGTTCCACCAGGTCCAAAGCAACTTCACTTTTTCCAATTCCGCTTCTTCCAGTGATTAGCATCCCAATTCCATAAACATCTACCAGTGAACCGTGTTTTGTTGTATATGGCGCGAATCTTTTTTCCAGATAACTGCTCAATATTTGGGAGACGTGGGTGGTTGAATAAACGCTGCGGAGAATGATAATATTTCTTTTATCAGCGAGTTTGATAAAGTCCTCTCCGGGGTGGTTGTTCTCGGTAATCAGAAGGCAGGGTATATCAAATTCAAAAAGCTTACTTAAACTTAATTCGCGTTTAACAGGTGTTAATGTTTCCAGGTAAGCTAATTCTGTATTCCCGATAATTTGAATTCTTTGAAATGTGAATACATCCACAAATCCGCTCAAAGCCAAACCTGGTCTATGAATCTCCCTTTCGCGAATGATTTTATTGATACCCTCGTTGTCATTGAGAACTTCAATTTGCAGGAGATTCTTTATATTCTCGATTAATTCTTTTACTGTCAGTTCGTCCATATTTGTTTTAATATTGGCAAAAATAAAAAACTGCTTCAGGTTAAAAAATCCTGAAGCAGTGAGTTAAGCAAATTATTTTACGATTTCTTTTTCTACATGTTGAGGCATTTTTTTCTCTTTATAGCGTTTTAATTGCCTTTCCATTTTATTTACTGCTGAGTCAATTGATTTGTAAACGTCTTCTGTTTTTTCCACAACTGTGAGCAGCTGACCGTGAACTGTAACATTGATTTCTGTGATTTGTATTTCTTTCTGGTAATCCAGGACAATATTACAATTGATAATTCCATCAAAAATCTTTTCCAGCTTTTTTACCTCGTTTAACGCGTAATCTTTTAATCTCGGGGATGGCTTATAGTGACGTGCAGTAAAGCTAACTCTCATTTTTTCCCTCCTTGCGAGTGTAAGATTTATTTGATTTAGTATTTAATAACATCTTGTTTTCAATATTTTTCTGAAATAAATGTTCTGAATGAAACTCATTAATTATTTTTTGTGCTGTTCCTTTTCCGCTCTGGGGTGAGCCTGCTTATAAACTTTTTTCAGTTTTTCGGCTGAAACATGGGTGTAAATTTGTGTAGTTGATAAGCTTTCATGTCCCAATAATTCTTTTACAGCGATTAAGTCAGCGCCTTCATCCAGTAAATGCGTAGCAAAAGCGTGCCGCAAACTGTGTGGATGCGTACCGTCAGAGGATACGAATTGCAAATATCTTGCCACCCTTCTTTGAATTCCGCGGATGGAAAGCTTGTTGCCGAATTGATTTAGTAAAACCGCGTCTGATTTTTTTGACTTCTGCGTCTGATCGTCTCTTTTTTTTAAGTAGTTTGTTATCGCTTGTTTTGCCATTTCACCGATTGGTACCAACCGTTCTTTGCTGCCTTTGCCGAAAACTTTTATCACATTGTTTACTAAATCAATATCGTCCATTCTTAAATTAGCTAACTCACTTAACCGCATACCGGTTCCATAAAATAATTCTAAAATCGCCCTGTCTCGCGAACCGAGTATAGTCGTTGTATCAATTAATGAAATTGCCTTTTTTATTTGATCATAATTCAAAATGAAAGGTATCTTTTTTTCCGTCCTGAGCGAATATAATCCTGCTGCCGGATTGGAGTGTATGTGCTTGTGAATGAATAGAAATTTGAAAAATGATTTAAGGCAGGCGATCTTGCGATTCAGACTGGTAGCTGCATATTTTTGTCGTTTTAGTTGGGCTAAAAAAGATCTGAGAATTTGACGGGAAATGTTTTCAGGGGGTGTTCGGTTCAAACCATAATTTTGTTCAATGTATGAATAGAACTGTTGTATGTCGTTTCCATAAGAGGAAATCGTATGGGGTGAATAAGAGCGTTCTGTTTTAATATAATTTAAATACTTGTCGAACAATAAATCCCAGCTATTTGTCCCGAAACCGGGATTCATTTTAGTCGTCTTCTGGTTTTTGTTCATATTTTGCTTTGCATTTTGGACAATACAAAAAATTACCATCAGATTTATTGTATCTTTGCTCCAGGTATGGCGCGCCACATGTTTCGCATTTTTTACCGACCGGTTTGTTCCAGGAAGCAAAATCGCAATTCGGGTATTCGCTGCAGCCATAAAATATCTTTCCGCGTTTGGAGCGTCTTTCAACGATTTTACCTTTGCAATCATCTTTGGGACACGCAATTCCCAGGGAAAATGATTTAACATTTGAACAGTCAGGATAACCGGAACAAGCTAAAAACCTTCCAAATCGACCGTTTTTTACTACCATCGGCTTGCCACATTTGTCGCAAACTTCATCAGTGTGAACCTCTTCGCCGGCAATCGGTTTTGTAAAACGACAATCTGGGTAACCACTGCAACCTATAAATTTCCCGTTTCTTCCCCAACGAATTATTAAGGACTTTCCGCATTCGGGGCAAGCTTCTTCGGTATTTTTAATTAACGATTCCTTTATTGAATCCTTCTTGGATTTTATATCATCCAGAGCTTGCTTAAACGGTGCATAAAAATCCCGAATAACTGTGGTGAAGTCTTTGTCTGAAGCTTCAATTTTATCTAACTCGTCTTCCATTTTTGCGGTAAATTCAGTGTTGAAGATACCAGGAAAATTCTGAATTAATATGTCATTGACCGTAAATCCCAGTTCTGTTGGAACCAGTTGTCTCGCGTTTTTTTCAATATATTTTCGCATTAGCAGGGTACTGATTATCATGGCGTAGGTGCTCGGACGACCGATCCCTAACGCGTCCAGCTCTTTGACAAGGCTGCTTTCTGAAAATCGTGCTGGTGGTTTGGTAAAATGCTGCTTGGGAATTAAATCCAACAACTTCAACAGTTCACCTTCGCTGAGATTTTCCGGCATTTTTGATTTTGGCACTCCGTTTTCATCGTCCTCATTGTTCCCCTTGTAATCTTCGAACACTTGAAGAAAACCCCTGAATTTGATAATTGAGCCGGTTGTTCGGAAAAGATAATCTTCACTGACGCTGTCATTAATTAAATCACCAGCATTAATATCAATGGTTGTTTGCTCCAGTTTGGCATCGCTCATCTGGCTGGCGACAAATCGGTTCCAGATGAGTTCATAAAGTTTATACTGTTCACTGGATAGATATTTTTTAATTTTTTTGGGTTCGAATTTTGTTGATGTGGGGCGAATTGCCTCATGGGCGTCCTGGGCGCCTTTTTTTACTTTAAAAACTCTGGCTTTTGCCGGGAGATAATCCATGCCGTAGGAGGTCGCAATGTAATCCCTAACTGCTATTTGCGCTTCATCCGCGATGCGCGTCGAATCGGTACGCATATATGTTATCAAACCAACACTGCCTTCATTTCCCACTTCGATGCCTTCATATAACTGTTGAGCAATTGCCATAATTTTTTTGGCGGAATAACCCAACCGCTTGGCAGCTTCCTGTTGCATGGTGCTGGTAGTAAAAGGCGGCGATGGTTTTCTGGATACTTGTTTTCTTGTAATTTTTTTAACAGCGAATTTTTTGGTTTTCAAATCATCAATGATTTGAGAGGCGTTTTTTTCATTTTTAATTTCAGGTTTTTTCTTTTGAATTTTAAAAAGATTGGAAAAAAACGGGTCTGAATTTTTGCCCTGAACTTCCGCGGTTATTGTCCAATATTCATCTGCTACAAAAGCGAGTATCTCGCGCTCTCTTTCAGCAATTAACCGCAAAGCAACGGATTGCACTCTACCGGCACTGAGTCCACGGTAAATTGTCTGCCAGAGAATTGGGCTGATTTTGTAGCCGACTATTCTGTCGAGAACACGCCGTGCTTTTTGCGCTTCTACTTTGTTAAATGAAATTTCCAGTGGATTTTTGATTGCTTCAACAACTGCTTTTTCGGTTATTTCATTGAACAAAATACGGTGAATGTTGTTATTTCGTGATTTGACTTCTTCAAAGATATGCCAGGCGATAGCTTCACCTTCACGATCAGGATCAGTGGCAATATAGACTGTATCCGCCGACTTTGATGCTTTTTTAAGGTCGGCTAAAACTTTACCTTTTCCGCGAATGGTGATATATTGGGGCTGGAAACTATCTTCAATATCAATTCCAAAACTGCGTTTGGGAAGATCTTTGATGTGACCAACTGAAGAAAGAACCTGATAATTATTACCTAAAAATTTCTTGATTGTCTTTGTTTAAACAAAGAATGAACCGACAGTGTAATCCTTGGGACTCATGATTAAGCCATTAATAATTGCCTTAATCTCGGAAATACACATTCCTTGTTTTCCCTGCATCAATGACTGATCCAGCATTTGCTCAATTTCTTCTTCGCCGATTACATCCAATTCTTTCATTTGATATAAAAAATCCAACGGTGTGCGTTTTTGATTTGATTTAATTAAATTAGACCAATTACGATCATGTAACTGGGAAATTTGTTGTTCAGTTCCCATTTCACCTGATTCTTCATCTTCTGAAATGGTGTCCAACAATAATGTAAATGCGGTGTTTATTTCGTTCTCTGAATATCCCTCTTTAATAAGTTTTTCTGATAAAGAGTGCATCTGGGTGATGATATTATCGTCAGTGGTTGAGCCCATTGAATCAACAATGTACATGACAATTTCCATGACTCGATCCTTCATTGCCTCCCTCCCAAAAATGGTGATGCTTTTGTTCCCTCAAAATAATTCAGGTCTAATATAATAAATCAAATATTAAAAGCAAGTGTTATGACAAACATTTAACTTATTAAGGCAGCTCTGATCAAATGGTAATTGACAACTTTAGCTGGTTTCAAAGGATGTGTACAAAATTGTCAAAGCACAATATAATTAACTAACATAATTGATGCAAGGCTTTTTTAGCAACAAGCTGATTAAAATGTTGCTTGAATTTCTAACCCGCATTATTCATTATATTTTTAAAGGTAGCGGGATAACCTGAATTATAATTATTCAAATGTTAGTTTCTCAAGCCCCATGGCATTTTTTGTATTTTTTGCCGCTTCCGCAGGGACATGGATCATTTCTTCCAATTTTGGGTCCGGTGACAACGGGTGTTTTTTTGCCCTGTTGCTGCGGCCGGCGCTGCTGAGCCGCACCGCCTGCTGCCGGTTCAGCTTCTCTTGTTCCCTGGAACCCCATGCCTGTGGAGGAATCATGAACTTCCTGCATTTGTTGTGGG
>NBLI01000104.1 GCA_002084535.1 Candidatus Zhuqueibacterota bacterium 4572_119 | reverse complement strand
GGGTGATTCGTTTGAAATTAAAACAAAAATGGTAGTAAATGATGGCGGTCCCTGGGTTGACAAAATATTAGCCGGACTAAATGGAAAAACAATGCCTCAGAGGTTTACCTTGTCTTCAGCGTTGAACCTTGTGGTCAACCGTGATATAATGGGAAAGTATGCCGCGGGCATTTCAGGACCGTATCACCATGTTTTTGATGACGGTTCGGAATATAACGCTTTTAGAATGTTGTTTTTTTCACCCTGGCGCGGCAAAACGATCATTGGCACAAACCACTTGCCCTATGCTGGCGATCAGGATGAGTACAAAGTAACAGAAGCCGAAATATCAGATTTTTTAAAGGCGGTGAACACAGCGCATCCGGGCGCGAATATTAAACGCGAAGAGGTTACATATTTTTATGGTGGATTTTTACCGATGACCGGTACAAATCCAAAAACCGGAGAAGTTCAACTTGAACGTCATTACAAGATGCTCGACCACAGCAAAGATGATAATATCGATGGAATTATTACGACTGTTGGCGTGAAATACACCACAGCCCGGGATGTTGCCAAAAAAACAATTGATCTTGTTTTTGAAAAAATGGGGAAGAAATCTCCCAAATGCGAAACAGAAACAACGCGGCTTTATGGTGGGGAAATTGATAAATTTGATGATTTCCTTAATAGAAATGTCCAAAGCAAATCAAACGGGCTGAATGAGGCGGCTATGAAACACCTCAGCTATAATTATGGCTCGGAATTAGGGGACATTTTGTTTTATGGGGATAAGGATAAAAAGTGGCTTGAGAAAATTCCCGGTTCTGATGAAGTTATCAAAGCCGAAGTTTTACACGGAGTCGAAGAAGAAATGGCTCTTAAACTTTCGGACGTAATTTTGAGGAGAACTGATCTGGGTTCAGCTGGGAATCCAGGTGAAGAAACGCTGAAAGAAGTAGCGGATATTATGGGAAAACAGCTTGGTTGGAACGACTCCAGACGTCAACAGGAAGTTGATGAGGTTAAAGAAATTTATATACCGGCAAAATAGTTATAAATAAGCAGGGAACCGAAAAAAACGGATGGACTGAATGAAGAAAAAAGTATTGGTGACTGGAGCGACAGGTTTTACTGGAGGTCATTTGGCTGAAGAGCTGAAAGCAAGGAATTATGAGGTAATAGCCT
This sequence comes from Candidatus Zhuqueibacterota bacterium 4572_119, assembly GCA_002084535.1. GTDB lineage: Bacteria > Zhuqueibacterota > Zhuqueibacteria > Thermofontimicrobiales > Thermofontimicrobiaceae > NBLI01. The sequence continues at coordinate 8,610 of NBLI01000104.1, read as the reverse complement.
TGTCACTACCTAATCAGGATAAAACTAAACTGGAAAAATTGGGAATAAATGTTGTCATAGGTGATTTAACAAAGAAAGATACGCTGTTAAAAGCAGTTGAAGGTGTAGATACAGTTTATCACATCGCGGCGATTTTTCGCGAGCAGGATGTTCCACATCAATTATTCTTTGATGTCAATGTTGGTGGAACAAAGAATCTATTGGAAGTCGCCCGAGATGCTGGTGTAAGGCGCTTTGTCCATTGCAGTACTGTTGGCGTTCAGGGGGAGATTAAAAATCCACCGGCAGTGGAAACCGATCCTTACGGACCCGGAGATTACTACCAACAATCAAAGGTGGAAGGTGAGCAGCTCGCGTTACAGTTTTTTAAAGAAAATGAAATGGAGGGAGTTGTCTTTCGTCCTGTTGGGATTTATGGTCCTGGTGATACCCGTTTTTTAAAAATATTTAAATTTGTTCATAACGGAAAATTCCGCATGATTGGAAATGGAGAAGTATTATATCATTTGACATTTGTTAAAGATTTGGTTCGGGGAATTATTTTATGTGGAGAAAAACCCGAAGCCGCTGGAGAGCTTTTTACTTTGGGTGGAAATGAATATGTGACCTTAAATGAATACATTAAAGCTTTAGCAGAAGTACTGGAAGTTCCAGTGCCTAAAAAACGCGTTCCATTATTTCCTGTATGGGTCGCTGCCGTGGCTTGCGAAGCGCTTTGTTACCCGCTTCGGGTAAAACCTCCTTTGTACCGCCGCCGGTTAGATTTTTTTACAAAAGACAGGGCGTTCGATATTTCCAAAGCAAAACGGCTGTTGGGATATAAGCCGCAGGTTCCTCTAAAAGAGGGTTTGAAGATAACCGCTGAGTGGTATAAAGAAAATAATTATTTATAATTTAACAGAGAGAATAATGTCGAAAACAACAATAGAAAATGTCCGCGCGATGACGGGACAACCTCCGTCAAGCCAAAAAAGAAATATGAAAAATATTCTTTTTACAATTATTAAAACGGTGATAAGCGTGGCGCTCATATATTATATTTTGAGCAAAACAAATCTTGGTGAAATTTGGACGTCTGTGAAAGGGGCTGATCCCTGGATTCTTTTACTGTCATTTTCATTGCACGCGGTCGGCTATTATGCCAGCGCCTACCGGTGGCGTATTTTAGCGTTGGCGCAAAACATGGATATGCCAGTTTCATATTTAGTCAATTCATATGCTGTAGCAATGTTCTTCAATAATATTTTACCAACAACGATTGGCGGGGATATGGTTCGCGCCTATGATTCCTGGCGCAAAGGATTTCCAAAGATGAAATCTATTGCCACTGTTGGTGTGGAGCGATTCATTGGCTTATTTGCCCTTGTGGTATTCGCGATCATTGCCGTAGCGCTCACCAGGGAAATCAATACGCGGGTACCAATGTTATGGTTATGGGTTGTGATTTGTTTTGTGCTGATGTGGGTTGTTTTACAGGGGATTTTTCTCCAGCAAGGCAAAGCAAAAGTTTTGACTAAAATACTCAACCTGCCAGGCTTTAGTCTTTTTAAGAAATTTGTCAATAAATTTGCTGATGCTTTTGTTAGTTTTCGCGGAAAAAACAAAGAGTTAGTTTACTCGCTGGCGCTTTCGTTGTTGCTCCAGATTAATGTAATATTCCATTATTACCTTATTTCAGAAGCGCTGGGATTAGAAATTCCATTCATTAAATTTTGGGTCATTATTCCCATAGCACTTTTTGTCCAGATGGTTCCATTATCAATTAATGGGATCGGTATCAGGGAAAATTTATACGTTTTCTTTCTCGGTCTTTATGGGGCATCAGCTGCTTCAGCGATTGCTTTTTCATGGATCGCCTACGCGATGATTCTCATCCTGGGAGTGTTTGGTGGCATTTTGTATATTTTTAGAAAAGAAGAAAAAGTTGATAGAAGCCTTTTGGAGGATAAAAACATGGCGGACAAAACAGAAGAAAAAACACGCGACGAGATTTTGGATACGCAAAAAGAGTTGCTTGACGAGAAAAAGTCGAGTATGCAAAGATACATGGAATTAATCCTTGGAAAAAAAGGATTATGGAATTTGATCAAATTTGAACTTGTGATGACATTAACAAGCTGGGTTCCCGGCGCGCTGGGGCTGCTGCTGAGAAGCAAATTGTACCCGGTCATTTTGGGCAGCGTGGGACGCAATGTGGCATTTGGGACAAATATCGCTATCAGGCATCCGCACAAAATCCACATTGGGGACAATGTTGTCATCGATGATCATTGTGTATTGGATGCCAAAGGTGAAGGCAATAAAGGTCTCAAAATTGGCAATGGTGTGTTTGTCGGACGGAATACGATTCTCACCTGCCACGATGGCGACATCGTGCTTGAGGATAATGTGAATATTGGCTTTAATTGTGTTATTTCATCGCTGGGTTCTATTGTGATCAAAAAGAACCATCTTATGGCAGCTTTTTGTTACCTGGTTGGCGGGGATCATGTCGCGGATAAAACAGATGTGCCGATTTTATACCAGGGCAGAACAGCAAAGGGAATTGTACTTGAAGAAAATATCTGGCTGGGAGCTGGTGTCGCGGTTTTGGACGGCTCGACTGTCGGACGAGATTCAATCGTTGGTGCTCACGCGGTGGTTAATGGCAACATCGATGAATATTCAATTGCGGTAGGCATACCTGCTAAAACAGTCCGCGACCGGAGAGATGGTCAGAAAAAATAAATTGGTTTGAATGTGATGGTCTTTTAGTTTTATTGGAGAAAAAAATGATTGCTGGTATCCTGTACGCGAAACCTGAAGAAAAGATAGATGAAACAGAATTGTTCCAGCTTTTTGATTTGGAAAATATTGATAAAAGTAAAATCAGAGCTGCGACAAATAAAAATATGGCGGTTGCTTTTTGCCCTTCCGATGTAAAAACGATTGATAATGGTACGGAATTGTGGCATGATACTAAAAATACGGTGTTGTTTTCGGGCAATGCTTTTAATAGTGAAGATATTATAGGAACGAGCACAAAGAAAGAGACTTTAGCGGAATCCTTATTCAATTTATATTTGGAAAAAAAAGGCGCTATCTTTAATGAAATAAATGGCAACTATGTCTTATCTTTCTGGCAAAGTGAAAAGCAGGAAATGGCATTAGCCAGAGATCATTTGGGAATTGAACCGCTTTATTATTATTGGAACGAGGAAAAGCTGATCTTTGCCTCTTCGATTAAAGCGATATTACGTCACCCAGATGTTAAATCAGAAATAAGCTTTAAGTCGCTTTATACTTATTTATTATTTAATTATAACCCGGCTTCCGAGACATTGATAAAGGGAATCAAAAAGCTCAGACCAGGACAGTTTCTCCGTTTCGCGAAAGAAAAGCTAAGCATCGAGCGCTACTGGTATCTTTCTTTCGCACAAGATCAGGAAAAAACTGAAGAGCAGTTTGTCAAAGAATTGCTTCCTAAGTTGAAAAAAAGCGTGAAAATCCGGCTGGAAAAAGAAAAATCTCATGGCGCGTTTTTAAGCGGCGGCATGGATTCAAGTACAATGGTTGGTTTGATGAGCCCTGAAGTACAGGGAAAAATTCACACGTTCTCATTTCGTTGCAAAGGGAAATCTTTTGATGAATCTCATTACGCGAAAATTGTCTCGGACAGGTATGGGACAGATCACCAATTGGTCGAATTTGATTCAGACGAGGTTTTATCCATTAAAGAGATTGTAAAGCACATGGACGAACCGTTTTGTGATATCGGAATTGAGGTCGCTTCATATTTGCTTGGTAAAAACGCGAAGGGAAAAACCAGTTACGTTCTCACCGGAGATGGGGGGGATGAACTGTTTGCTGGCCACCCTGTTTACCAGGCGGATAAGGTGGCGCAAAAATTTTCTAAAATTCCAAAGCCGCTGCAAAAGATGATGACTGGGTTATTCAGCTTGTTCCCTGACACTGACAAAAAGAAAAGCTTTGCCGTGAAGGCACAACGCTTTGCTTATAGTTATCGTTTCCCGGAGGAGTTGTTCAGCAATCGCTGGCGCGTCTATTATCAGCAATCTGAAATGACAAAATTATTTACATCCGACTACCGGGATAAAATATTGTCAACGCATCCTCTTGACGATATAACAGCGATTTATAAAGAAGCAGACGGCACAGACTTTTTAAGCAAAACTTTGTACGGGGATTATCACACGGTTGTTAGTTTTTATCTGAGAAGGATGCAATTGCTGCGCTCTTTTGGTATCGAAGCAAGATTTCCCATGTTTGATCCCAGGTTGGTGGAATACGCGGCGAAAATACCATCGGAGTTGAAGTTGCGCGGGAATGAGACAAAATATATTCTACACAAAACAATGGCCGGAGTTTTGCCGGATGAAATTGTTTTCCGAAAGGATAAGCTGGGGCACAGCGTGCCATTTAAAAATTGGCTGCGTGATGTACCGGAAATTAATAATCTCATTAAAGAAGTCTTATCAGAAGAAAGTATTAAAAAACGAGGATACTTTAATCCTGCTTTTGTACAGAGACTTTTAACTGAACATTTCAAAAGAAAAAAGAACAATTCGCACCGGCTTTGGGCTTTACTTGTGCTTGAACTTTGGATGCGTGAAAATTTAGATAAATAAAATGGCATCTCCTGTTGGACATTCTTTATTTGGTTATGTAATATATGATTTGGCGCGTCAAAAACGTGATCAGATAAATTGGAGAGAATTTTTATATTTCGTGATAATCGCGAATATAGCTGATATTGATTATTTGTTTGGTTTTGTAGTTGGTAAGCCCAATCAATATCATCACCAATTTACACATAGTATCGCTTTCGCGGTTTTAGTTTCAATAGCGGTTACATTGTTAAGTCGCTGGAAGAATCATGAAATCAGCTTGCGATTTTTTTCAGCAACATTGATTACTTATTGTTCTCACTTAATCGTTGATTTTTTTACTGTTGATACTTCGTTTCCCTTTGGTGAGCAGTTGTTTTGGCCTTTTTCAGGTCGCTATGTTTTAAGTCCGGTTTCTTTTTTTTCGGACGTCCACAAGTATTTTATAAAAAGACAAAAACGGATACACAGGAATGACAAAGCAGAAAATTGAAATATCAATTGTTGTACCGATTTACAACGAAGAAGAAAACGTGGCGTTACTTCACGAATCCATCAGCAATGTCATGGAAAAAATGAATAAGCGTTACGAAATTATTATGGTTGATGACGGCAGCAGTGATACTACTCTAACTGTACTGAAGCAAAGACAAAAAAACGATCCGTACTTAAAGGTCATCAAATTCAGGGGGAATTTTGGGCAATCTGCAGCTATGGCGGCGGGATTTGAAGCCGCGCAGGGAAAATATGTGGTGGCAATGGACGGAGATCTTCAGAATGACCCAGAAGACATTCCCATGCTTTTGAACAAACTTGAAGAAGGCTACGATGTTGTCAGCGGCTGGCGGAAAAACAGGAAAGACAAATTGATATTAAGAAAAGTGCCATCCAAGATTGCCAACAGGTTAATTTGCTCTGTGACCGGAGTGGAATTGCATGATACTGGTTGTTCTTTAAAAGCCTTTCGCAGGGAAATTATAAAAAGGATCAGGTTGTATGGAGAGCTTCACAGGTTTATTCCGGCTCTGGCGCGACTTGAAGGGGCAAAAATAACAGAGGTTGTGGTAAATCATCATGAACGAAAATATGGTGAATCCAAATATAACATCACCAGGACATTCCGCGTAATTATGGATTTAACTTCGTTGAATTTATTTATCAAGTATTTAAGAAATCCTTTGAGGTTTTTTGGAACGCTGGCATTATTTTCTTTACTGTTAGCCGGATTCACAACTGTGTGGGCGGGTGTTGTTTTGGCGCAAAACAACTTTGAGCCAACGAGTATTAATATTTTGACAACATTAATTTTTCTGCTGATGGTTACTATGTTTCAATTCATTTTTATCGGACTGCTGGCAACACTCATTGTTCATACAGGAAAGAAAAAGTCATTCTATTTAATAGAGTCATACCAATAAAAACGGAATCTGGAAAAAAAGCAAAGCTGACCGTTATCGTCTCATTGTATAATTACGAAAATTATATGGAAGAACTGTATAACGCGTTAAAAGGTTCTTTGAAACAAATGAATCGACAGTCTGAAATTGTTTTTGTTGATGACGGCAGTACGGACGGAACATACGAAACAGCGTATGATTTGACCAGGAATGATTCTTCAGTGAAATTAATTAAAATGCGATCCCGGTTTGGAGAAGCGAGTACTTTTACAGCGGGATTGAAAAATTCGAGCGGTGAAATTGTCATCTACTTTGCAGCCAGAGTCAGAATAAATCTGGGTCACTTGGAAAAGCTGATTTCCAAGCTGGAACAGGGAAATGATTTGGTGGTAGGCTGGAGATATCCCAGAAAAGATTCGCGGCTTAATCAATTGATTTCAAAGATGTTCAACTCAATTACCGGAAAATTATCCAAGATCAAACTGCATGATATTAACAGTGGTATTTTAATTACCAAAAGAGAAGTATTGAAAAATATCAATATTTATGGTGATCTGCATAATTTTATCCCGGTATTGGCAAAACGCCAGGGCTATAAAGTTGCTGAAGAAAAAATTGAACAACTGCCGGGAAAATTTAGAAAGTCAAAATATTTGAAAGAATATCTTCAGCGGCTATTGGACATTTTGACCGTCATTTTTTTGACCAATTATTCAAAAAAGCCAATTCATTTTCTTGGCTTTGTGGGAGCGGTATTTACCCTGATTGGCGCGGGGATTGAGGTTTATCTTTTCTTTTACCGTATTTTCGCGTTGGGGCCAATCGCTGGAAGACCACTGCTTTTGCTGGGGGCGCTTCTATTGGTTATTGGCATTCAACTTATATCCATTGGGTTATTGGGAGAAATGATTATTTTTACTCATGCCCGCGAAATTAAAGAATATAATATCGAAGAAATTACCGGTGGTGAAGAAAGCGGAGAAGATGAATGATGCTTCTCTTGAGCTTGTCGTATTGGGAATAATTCAGCTTAATTTATGAGTCAACTCTAAAAAGGTAAAAACCAGGTATTTTCCAATCAAAACGAAAACTGTTTATATTGAAGTTATAGCACCATAATTTATGAAAAATCTTAAAATACCTGGTTTTTAGAATGGACTCATTTATGTTTCTAATAATTGAAAAAATATCAAAAATAAAACGAGTCGGTCTTGGAGTGCAATCAAATTATGGATTGCAAACATCGCATATTGGCAATGTACTCAAGGCTTGTAATACTCAAATAATAAATCCGAATTAAACAAGCAGGAAAATCAGCTATGAAGTTAATCATCCAAATTCCTTGTTTAAACGAGGAGCAAACGCTTCCGGTCACTCTGAAGGATTTGCCAAAAGAAATTGAGGGTGTCGATATAATTGAGACTTTAGTTATTGACGACGGAAGTACGGACAATACAATCGAGACAGCCAGAAATAATGGGGTCAATCATATTATCAAATTTACCAACAACAAGGGATTGGCGGAAGCCTTTATGGCGGGTCTTGACGCCAGCTTGAAATTGGGGGCGGATATTGTAGTAAATACAGACGGCGACAACCAGTATAATGGAGAAGATATTGAAAAATTGGTGCAGCCGATAGTCCTTGGCGAAGCAGATTTTGTCGTTGGCGACAGACAGGTTAATAGAATCGATCATTTTTCGGGTACAAAAAAGAAATTGCAGGTTCTCGGCAGTTGGGTTGTAAAACAAGTTTCTAACACAGATGTCCCTGACGCGACAAGCGGTTTCCGCGCCATCAGCAGGGAAGCAGCATTAAAAATGAATGTAATTACAAAATTTAGCTATACACTTGAAACTATTATTCAGGCGGGAAAAAAGAACCTTGCTGTGTCTCATGTCCCAGTTAGTACCCAGGAAAAGCTGCGTGAATCCCGGCTTTTTAAAAGTATACCGTCGTATATAAAAAGGTCAATGCTAACTATTTTTCGAATTTATTTAATGTATGAACCGCTCAAGACTTTTTTAAGAATTGGCGGGATTGTTTTTGGCTCTGGTATGTTGATTTCAGGGAGGTTCCTCTATTTCTGGATGACGGGTAATGGCGGCGGTCATATTCAGTCATTGATTTTATCCGCGGTTTTGATGATGATTGGATTCCAGGTCATAATGATCGGTTTGGTCGCGGATTTGATCGGGGGGAACAGACGCTTGATCGAGGACGCGCTTTACCGTGTTAAAAAAATTGAATTGAATCAGCACAAAGGAACGAACGGTAAACATAAACAAAATAAACAAAAGTAAAAAATGTGTAATAAATTTTGATTTACGAAAGGATGGATTTATGAAACTGGCGGCAATAGGTATTGGAAAAATGGGAATGCTTCATGCTGGCATAATGAATAGTCTTGATGGGGTCGAGCTTTGCGCGGTTTCGGACACGACTAAATTTTTGCTTGAATCCGTTAAGAGTTTAAAGAGCCAGGTTGCTATTTATGATGATTATGTAAAAATGCTTGACAAAGAAAAACCGGACGCGGCAGTTATCGCGACACCTGTGTTTCTACATGTTCCTATGGCATGGGAATGCGCGACGCGGGGAATTCC
>NBLI01000103.1 GCA_002084535.1 Candidatus Zhuqueibacterota bacterium 4572_119 | reverse complement strand
AAAAGATATGCCAATGCCAATTTTCTGAATTCTAAAAGTAAAAGTATTTAAAAGCCATTTGTTAACATGTTGAAAAAAAGAAAGATATGCTGCAGACTCCGGAAAGAATATTTCGTGGATTTTGAATAATATAAATGTGGCGATTGATTTGAAATGGAGAAACTGTTTCAACAAGGTAAATCCTGCCCTGAAAAATTACACTTTGAAAGTCAGTGTCTCAACCCGAAAGCGGGTTGAGCTGAAATGAAAATTTGGATGGTTTATTTCCCCTGTGAGTCAGATTCATCAATTTCCTGACAGCAATCGAGCAACAATTGCATGGTAGGTTTGGAAATATTTTTTTCCCTTTCGGCAAAGTCCTGTTCAAAAATAAATATTCCACTTTCCCATTCGATCATTTTCTTGACTGCCGGTTCTCCATTAGTCTCTTGAACCAGCGCGAATGTGATTTCTCCGTTATTAAATATTATTTGCCCGTCGGCATATTCATGATAAATTGTAAGGATGCCGGTTTTTTGGTTCAAATTTAATAATTGCAGAATTTCGATGAGTTTAAAATCTGACAGTTTACCGGTGAGCGATTGGGTGGGTTTTAAATTGTCTTTTGTCAGCATTTCGTAGTTCAAAAGTAAGTTTTCAATTCTGACAATGGCTTCTCTCACGTCGGTTGAATGGAGCAAAATATCATCTGCGCCATTTCGATAAGATTCTATTCTCTCATCTTTGTTCAGCAGGCTGGCAAAAAGAACAATTGGGGTTTTTGATAATGTGGGACTATTGCGAATCATATAACATAGATCGATACCGTTTAAACCGCTAATTTGAAAATTGGCGATGATTAAGGCTGGCTTAATTTTCCTGGCAGTTTCATACCCGTCACGCCCGTTATATTCTGCTATTACTTCAAATCCGTTAAGCTCGAGGTTTTCCTTTAATTGAGAGAGATATTCACTCTCGTTCATTATGAAAAGAATTGTTTTTTTTGCCATTTTTAGGCTCGATGATTTGTTATCGTTTTGATTCCTGTTTTGTTAAATTCACGGGATAAAATTTGATTACCAATTTAATCCCATCGGCTGTCTGCTCAAAATTTTCGAATAATACCTCTCTGACGATTTCCCGTTTCCACGTTGTGTTACTGTTTTCGATTAAAATTAGTTCTTCGATGCGTTTCAGCGAGGATGCCGTTATTCTCAAAACATTTAATGGTGACCACCCTGAATGTTCGTAAATGCGTGTTAATAATTTTTTCTTTTTGGGGATTGATTTTTGTTTTGAGCGGGATTCGTTTATTTTATTGAATAAATTTGTTAAAAATTCATTCTTCTGCAATTCAGTTAAAGGTTCGGTGGAAAAATGCTGCGCGATATAATAATTATTTCGGTCATCTTTTGAAATCCCAAAACCTGCCAGCGTGATTGAACTGTCTATCATTGCCAGGTAATGTGCCGGACTGCGTTTCAGGTTTTCATGTGCTTCAAGGATCGAGCGCGCTTTTGCCACGTTTTCGGATAGTGAGGTTACGATTTTATATTTCTTTTTCCGGTGCTGAATGTTTTCTCCGCCTGGTGAAACATGCCCACAAAACTGCTCCCGCGCCATTTGGTCGGAATAATTTTGCGACAACGAAATTAAGTTTGAATCGAAGTGAAGCGGTTTGAGGTTTAAATTGGCGCGAATAGCGTTTATATCGTCCAACATATTGCCGCGAGCCAACTCCAAATCGATGATTGATGAATCATTCGTGGGATAAGTAGCCCGGGGTTCCAGTAATGGAAGGCAATCCCCGGCATAATAGGGGAGATTTATTATAGCTTCTCCGCTTCGATCATTAATTTCGATAATGTAGATTCCTTCTTGCTCTGGCACATAAGTTAATTCACAGTGACCTTTTGGAATCATTTTTTTGGGGAATCCCCCGATCAGGTATTCTGTGATCTTTTTATCAGATTTCAATTTAACTAAATCTACCCAGCCGTCCGGGCGGAGAATGTAGGCTTCCGGTCCATATAGACTTTTAATAAAAACATCCAGTGAGATTGGCGTTCCCACAGCGCCCACATGGTGGAACGGTTTATTATATCTGAAATTTCTGTTACCAAGCACCTGAACCTCACGAACCAGATTCACCGCTTTAAATTGCCAATCTCCCCATTGGGAGCATTTAGTGTACCAGCTCCCGTCTTGTGACCTGGCACACCTGATGTTTATCATTGCTTGTCCCTGTTCAAAACCTGGAAATTTTTCAGCGTCCAGTGACATTTGTTTGGGAGAGTTTGATAATAAAAAGTTTTTTTCAATTGCGTTTTGAGTTATTTTTATTTGTATAAGCTCACTGGTTGATTGCCATATTAAAGAAGATTTGAAACCGAGGTTAATAATTTCAATACCTGATAAAGGCGTTGTTTGTTTTGAGTTGATTTCAAAAGGTTCGGCAGCGGTTAGGATGATGGTTCCCTTTAAGTCAAAATTAATTGAAATATTGAGGTAGTAAACGCCAACATATTTCATTTCAATGGGAATTGAAAAATTATTATCCGGGCAAACCTGGGACCGGCTTTGAGCATAATCGCCATCGATTAAGTCAATGCTGACAGAAATTCTTGGATTTTTAATAGCCGCGCTAATACTTCCATGGAGATAAAAAATTTCCCCGGCACGAAAAATAGTGGGCAGTGGTTGGTCGAGTTTGATATCCTGAAAAATTGTTTCGGTAGTCTGCGATGCAGAAGAATGAAATGAAAAAGCTAACAATATAAATAGAAGTACAAGAAATTGATGCGTAATTCTGAAATTCATCCCTGCTTTCTCCGTGAAAAATTTGTTGGTAGAATTAATATTTGAACAACTTGTCTTTTGCTTAAGCAAGTTCAAATTATCAAATAGTATGTTTCAAAAAAGACAAATCTATATATTGTGTTATGTGGATAACTTGTGGATAAGTTGGTAATTTTGTTTTTGAAAAATTTTCTTCAAACTTATTAGTTACATCAGATGTGATGAAGCATGTGCCAATATGTAGAATGTTACAGTAATGATATAACTATATTTTTGGTCAAAAAACTGAATATTTGTTAAGCTTGTAATAACAATAGGTTACGTATTTTTAAAAATATAATATTAGTTTGGGAAATTATGATTTGATGTTAATGATAAATTTAGCTGCTGTAACATATTAGTTCAATTAGTTTTAAAATCCGTGCCAATGATATGGCTGATAATATGAAAGAAAGTAAACTGTAAGGATGTGTGGATAACTCTTTAAGAAAACAAGAGCTGGTGTGTGTGTCTATAAAATCCCCATCCCAAAAATGATAAATAAATATTGACTTTAAATGAAAAAATCATTAAATATTATAACAAAAAATAACAATAAAATCAATAACTAAATGGCATAATTCGTTCTATGGATTGGATTCGGTTGGGTGTCTTGTTGCTTGGGCTGATGGTGATTATCGGTTTTTCAGAGTTTGTTCGTAAAAAATCAAAATGGTCTGTCAATGTTACCAGAAAGTTAGTTCATATTACTGCTGGCGTACTTATTGCTTTGACTCCTTTTCTTTTGGAAAATTCAAATCCGCTTTTTGTTATAGCTGGTTTTTTTATAGTCTTAAATTTTTTCGCCATTAAAAAAGGGTGGATGCCCGGGATGCATGCCACGGACAGGGTGAGCTATGGAACAGTATTTTACCCTCTTTCATTTCTTATTTTGGTGCTGCTTCTTTGGGATGATTATAAATCAATATTAGTTATTGCCATGCTCATCATGGCAGTTGCTGATGCTGTCGCGGCTATCGTTGGAGAGAATTTAAAAAATCCTCTTACTTTTCAATATTCAGGGGAGAAGAAATCTTTACAGGGCTCACTGGTGATGCTTCTCGCGGCATTTATTATTGCTTTATTCGGATTAAAGTTTATCAGCCCAATAGACAATATTTCAATATCATGGCTGAACATTTTTTGGTATTCATCGATTGTTGCTTTGATTGCGGCAGCAAGTGAGGCAGTTTCTTTCAAAGGTTTAGATAATATCAGCGTGCCTTTAGCTTCAGCATTTATACTTCATTATTATGTGGCTCATTCGCCAGAGCAAAATGCTTCCTTAACTTTTGGAGTTTTGCTGGCTTTGGCTATTGCTGTTGTTTCTTTTCATTTAAGGTTTCTAAGCGTTACCGGAGCCTTAGCGACGTTCCTTTTAGGTTCAGTGGTTTTCGGTATCGGAAAATGGGAGTTCAGCCTGCCGCTTTTATTGTTTTTTGTTTTATCCAGTTTGCTTTCCAAGGTTGGGAAAAAAAAGAAGAAGCAATTCGCGGATACTTTCCAAAAAGGTGGGCAAAGGGATTTGGGGCAGGTTTTCGCCAACGGTGGTATTGCCGGAATTTTTGTGCTGTTTTGGAATTTTTTCCCACAGCAAATTTTTTACATGGCATTCGTGGGATCGATAGCTGCGGTTACAGCCGATACGTGGGGAACTGAAATTGGCGTTTTTTCAAAAATAAAACCACGGAATATTATTAATTTCAAGAAAGTGCCTCCCGGTACTTCAGGCGGTGTAACCGCGGTTGGATTCCTGGGCGGGCTTCTGGGAAGTCTCATAATCGTTCTGTTGAGCAAACAGGTAACCAATTATTATGATGGCTTGTTATTGGGTTTGCCGGCGCTAATAATAATCGCCGGGCTTTTTGGCAGCGTGATCGACAGTATTGTTGGCGCGACAATTCAGGCACAATTTAAATGTCCCAATTGTGGCAAAATCACTGAAAAAAAATTGCATTGTGAAAACCATCAAACAAATATTGATTCCGGTTTTAAGATGATTGATAATGATGTTGTTAATGCAATTTGTGCTTTAAGTGGGGCAGTATTTGCCGCGCTGGCTTATCTGGTTGTAATTTAACAAGAATCATTTTTTTAATGCTAAATAAAATGCATGAAAAATGGAAAACTATTTAAAGGAGAAGTAAATGACTACGATTATTGATGTATTTGGACGCGAAGTACTTGATTCACGGGGAAATCCAACTGTTGAAGTTGAGGTGATTTTAGAAAGCGGCGCTGGTGGGCGTGCCATCGTTCCTTCTGGAGCTTCCACAGGCGAGCACGAAGCTATCGAATTACGTGATGGAGATAAATCCCGTTATTTGGGTAAAGGTGTGACCCGTGCGGTCGAAAATGTTAATGAAATAATTGCGGAAGAAATTATTGGTGAAGATGCTACGGAACAGATTATTGTCGATCAAATTTTGAATGAACTTGACGCAACTGAAAACAAAGCCAAATTGGGAGCCAACGCGATTTTGGGCGTTTCCATGGCTGTGGCAAAAGCGGCTGCCAATGCGCTGGATTTGCCGCTTTATCAATATATCGGCGGTGTGCATGCCCGGACACTACCTGTTCCCATGATGAATATTTTGAATGGCGGCGCTCATGCTGACAACAATGTCGATTTACAGGAGTTTATGGTAATGCCCGCCGGCGCGTCAACTTTTTCCGAGGCGCTGCGAATGGGCGCTGAGACATTTCATTCTTTAAAAGCTGTGCTAAAAGCAAAAGGTTACAACACCTCGGTTGGAGATGAGGGTGGTTTCGCGCCCAATTTGAAATCCAATGAAGAAGCACTGCAAATTATTGTTGAAGCAATTGAGAAAGCCGGATACAAACCTGGAGAAGATATTTATTTCGCTTTGGATCCCGCATCCAGTGAATTTTATGACACGACAAAAGGTCGCTATATTTTGAAATCGGAAAATAAAGAACTGACATCCGGCGAAATGGTTGATTATTACGCTTCGCTCGTTGAAAAATATCCCATCGTATCAATTGAGGACGGTATGGCAGAAGATGATTGGGACGGCTGGAAAACCATGACAGACAAGTTGGGCAAAAAAATACAAATAGTTGGTGATGACCTCTTTGTTACCAATACCGAACGCCTCGCAAAAGGAATCGGGATGGGCGTTTGTAATTCAATCCTTATTAAAGTAAATCAAATCGGCACTTTGACCGAAACCTTGGACGCGATTGAAATGGCGCAACAAGCTGGTTACACAGCGGTTGTTTCTCATCGTTCTGGTGAGACAGAAGACACCACAATCGCTGATATCGCGGTCGCAGCAAATACCGGTCAGATTAAAACAGGTTCTGCCTCAAGGACAGACCGAATTGCTAAATACAATCAATTGTTAAGAATCGAAGAGGTTTTGGGAGAGGCTGCAATTTTCGCGGGAAAGAGTGTGCTGATGGAGAAACGTGCCAGGCATTTTTAAATAGCGTCTGAACAAAAACTCCTGTTTTTGTCATTTCGACCCTGCTTAGCAGAAGAGAAAGGCGTTTAATCC
>NBLI01000102.1 GCA_002084535.1 Candidatus Zhuqueibacterota bacterium 4572_119 | reverse complement strand
AAATCGAGGACAACGAAAATCCAAACATTTTCTCAATTTCAAATATCAATCACAGTGGATCTTTTCAGGGTAACTCAATTATGTGGACAGTCACCGGTCTCGCAGCCCAGGAAACTATCCAATTAGAATTTGATATATCCTTTGACAACATTCTCGAAGCAAAAGATTACACCATTCAATTTGACGCCCTTGTTGATACACTGGTTAATTTGGATGACGGTGATCACCTTGACTTCGACACAGAAAATAATGCAGATTCGTGGAGCATTTCTGTGGATGCTACTCCTGATTATAAAATCTTTTTGGATTCAGATAAAAATTCCATTTACACTGGTGATGTTGTAAATTTCTCTATCAAATGCGAAAATTCCCAGGTCATTCCTCTACAAAACCCGCGTTGCCGGATTTACATAGATGACTCGGTTCCAGGTTCAAATCTCTACTCACTGGATTTCGGAACCGGAACAGCAAACATTCAGCAAAATTTTATTGAATGGGAACTTCCTCTTTTAGAACCAAACCAAAGTGAAACAATCAATTTAACTCTGACATTTGATCAGGTTGATATGATGAATAATTACAATATTTCACTGATCGCGACAATCGATTCCGTTGAAAACAATGCCAGCCTTTTTAGTGATAATGAATCGCGAAAGCAAATTTATCTGGATGGCACTCCCAATCTGGAAATAAAGCTCAATGAAACCGAAAACAGACATGAAACCTTCCCGGACTCGACACTGTATTTTACAGTTTCCTGTGAGAATAAAAGCAGCCCAATGATTGATGACGCAAAGGTTTTTTTATGGATAAACGAAAATAATACAATTTATTCCATATTACCCGGGTCGTTAACTATTAGCGCGACAAATGATAGTATTTTCTGGAATCTATCAGCTTTGGGCAAAGATGAATCATCAAGCGAAAACTTTCAATTGCTATTCAATGGTATTAACACTCACAATGATTACAATCTGGCTTTAACTGCAGAAACGGATTTCCCCAATCAAAGCGATGACGATTCTACCGACAACAGGAGTTCATACCAGGTCAGTGTTGACGCAACCCCGGAATTAACAATCGAAATCGAAGAACAAAATGACAAATACATGGTTGAGCCAAATGATATCCTAAAATTCAATTTAGTCTGTCAAAATACATCCTTTTCAACTTACAACAGTTTACAAGTTCAGGCTGCTATTAGTGGCGACAAAATCTATAAAATCGTCAGCGCCACCGGGAACATTGTTCAGGGAGAAGAAGACCAAATAAGCTGGACGATACCTCCCCTATTAATGAACGAAACAGCAACTGTCCCATTTGATTTGATATTTGACAACATTCCCGACGTTAGGGATTACACTGTAATTATAACAGGCTTAATTTCATTACCTGATTATGATTTTGACTGGGCTCAGGATTCCAAACAAAAAACCATCACTACCAATGTGAATGTTGATGTTTCAATCGGTAACATTACCTGCAACCCGGCTTCGCCGTCATTAAATACCATGTTGGACTACTCCATTCCGGTTTATAACAATGGCAATTATCCCGCCAGGAACGCTGTTTTAACTATTGAACGCCCCGAATACACGGATTTGAATTATTATATTTTAAACGGCAGCAAGTATGTTTTTTCTGATTCTTCAAGCTCAACAGGACAAATCGATCTTGGAGACCTGGAGCCAAACTATGATAATACAATCCAGGTGGGTTTGCGTGTCCATTCTTTCAAAGAATTACCTTCTCATGTTCATAATCACTTTAGATTGGATTTTTTGTCCACCATTTCATTTGAAGGAGGAGATGACGTTTCGCGGAGTCTGGTGCGGGATGTCTATTTTGACCCAGCAGTAGCTGATTTATTTTTGGATAAAAATATTGTGGAGCCGGGTGAACTTCCCCTGGTGGTTACGTTCAAATCCAGCGACTTTGGTGATCTGGACATCAAAGTATATAATTTAGCCGGCGAGTTCATCAAAACGATCCATTCCGGCTCAGTGGAAAAAGGCGATACCTATTTATTCGATTGGTACGGGGACAACAAGCAAAATATGCCCGTATCGAGTGGTGTATATTTCATTCATGCATACACAAAATTTTATCAGGGTATTAAAAAGGTTATTGTCGTCAGGTAAATAAAATTCAAGAGGTAAAAATGAGAAATATTAAAATATTTTTGGTCATATTTATCCTTCTTTCTCTAAACACAATAGCAACTTCCCAGGATTTTGGCACAACCGGCGCCACTTTTCTGAAATTAGGAGCAGGAACTCGAGCCGTGGGTATGGGTTCTGCATTTACCGGCTTAAGCGATGACGTCAACGCAATTTACTGGAACCCAGCGGGATTGGGATTTATCCGGCGCTGGGAACTGGGCTTGAACTATCAAAAATTATTCAACGATTTTGAATATTACTCACTTTTTTATTCTCATCAATTCAGCGGACTTTTTTCCAAAAGAGTCGCACTGGGAATTGGATTATTGCATCTTGGAATTACAGACAACTGGGACAGCACAAACGGTCAAATGCCATCGGTAAATGCCGCTGACGTTTCTGATCTGGCTGTTATACTTCCATTTGCTTACCGGTTGGATTTCATTTCTGAAAAGCTGTCAATTGGCATGAATTACAAATACATTCAGAACAGGCTTGCCGGTTATACATCCCATGCTCATGGTGTTGATCTGGGTATTCTCTTTCGAACTGACATCAGCCATCGTATTACATGGTCTGCCGGAGCAGCATTTCAAAATAAAACCTTAAAAAAAGTAAAATTCATTGAAAGCAAAGAAGGTCTTCCCTATCGAACCCGGCTTGGAACAGCGATAAAACTCATGCTAACCGACAACCAGGATTTTATACTTTCTTACGACCTTTCAATTCCCAAAGATGACGAAATAAAACACAACATGGGTTTTGAATATTGGCTGCACCTGGGCGCCCACCGGATGGGATTGCGCGGTGGCTATCGCGCGCTTGATGAGGACCTTGGTAAATTATCATTCAGCGTAGGGTATGGTTTCGACATTGGCACAGTATCTCAAGGGACTTATTATTCGGAAATGGATTACGCGCTTAACAATTATAACACAGAAGTACTTGGCAATGCCAACACTGGCGGTTTTATTATCAGACCAACGGGACCAGAGCCATTCAAGAGGTTGTCCCCTAAAATGTTCAGCCAATTTAAAAGTAAAACCGAATATCTCCTAACATGGCAGAAAACTTCAGATTGCGATGAACACCAGCGCATTAAATATTTTGTAGCTGTTGATACCAGTTATGCCAAATTAAATCAAACTGTCAATGATGCTAAAAAAATTATTAAAAATTTAACCAGGGGTACAACTGATCCTGACCTGCTGTTTTATCGGTTAACACAAGACACAAAAGCCAGGTTTACATTTGAGCATGAAACAGATGTTGAAGATTTCTACTGGGCAGTGATCGCTTATAACCGCAGCTTCAATACGATCATTGCTACTGGGAGCGACATCATCGGAAAATTCAGCAACAGAAATTTGCCTGATCTAATTCCGCTCTCCATACAATTTGAACCGGTTGATTTCATCAGCAATTCAAAATACCAGGGGACTTTGTCGGCGCGAATTGTGGGCAAAATAGAGCAGCCCTGTGAAATCGCACTTTACGACAGCACTGATTCCAGAATAATTTGTTCAGAAATTGTTTCATCTCTCGCTCCGACTGACACATTTAAATTTGGCGGCAAGTGGATTGCTGATAAATTAGGAAAACATAAAATTTGTTTAATTACAGATTTTAAAAATAACATTGAAGAAAGAGATGAAAATAATAATATACTTACTGAAAAATTCAATACCATCCTATACGGAAAAATTGCACCACAAGACACCATTAAACTTGAAGAGCTGCGTTACGAAAATATTGAACTGCCTACAATCCCCTATGTATTTTTTGAAGCAGGCAGCGTCGAATTTTCAGCGAAATCAAAAACAAAAAATGAAACTGAGCCGGACTCGCTGCTCAAGTTATTCGGGAAAAGATTGCGCAAAGATTACCCTGGTTTAAAAATTGTGTTAAAAGGATTCGTTGACCTATCGTCTGAACCAGAGCAAATCGATAATAAAAAACTTTCGACCCTCAGATCATTATTTGTAAAACAAAAATTAATTGAATATGGGGCGCGGGAATCACAAGTTGTTATTTCAACAACACATAATGACGCGACGTTACGGCTGGAACGCAGATCAAGACAGGTTGATCCTGCTGAACTATTCATGTTGAATGAAGAAAACCGGCGTGTGGAAATTCAACTTCCCGGTAATTTACCCACCACAAAAAGGTTAGAATATGATAAAAGATTTTTCGCTCCAAGATTAATCCTACGAAAGAAAAACGAAATTCTTTCTGAAAAAATTGTTTTCAACTGTGAATTTAACTCCTCAATTCCGCTGGATAATTTGACAATCCATATCCGTGATAATGAAGATGATCCGTATCCAATAAAGGTCATAAGTTACAACTCAATACCTGAAACAGAAAACATAAATTTTGACATCGAGTGGGACGGAATAAAAGACAATGGTATGATGATCGCATTTAATAAATCATTTTTTTACTGGACGACCCTGATAGACAAAAATGGAAAAAGGTATGAATCCCCGATGAAACAATTTTATATCGAGCGGGACATTATTGTCAAAGAAAAACGGATATTTGCCCTGGCAAAATTTAACAAAGTCGCGCCGCTCCACGAGTTTTATTTGGAGCAGCTTGACCAGGTTGAAGCGATGATGAAAAAAGATCCCAGAATACGCGTCAGGTTTTATGGGCACACCGATGTAATCGGAACCGAAGAAAGAAATAATGACTTATCATCAGAAAGAGCCATGGAATTGGCAAACTGGCTGGCAAAAATCATTGACTTTGATTATAGCCTTACTGACAGCTTAAAAGAAAAATTAAAATTACGAATTGACAATCCTTTGGTAAAAACTGATGAAGAAAAGCAAAAGGTTTATTCTTTTGGTAAAGGCGAAAATTATCCGTTAGTTGCCAAAAACATTGTCTATGGCGATAATGATTCACCCCAGGGTCGTACACTCAACCGGCGGGTTGATATTGAAATATATCGCAAAGAAACCTATGAAAAACCACCATTACAAATTGAAAAAAACATCACTTTTCATCCCTGGTATCAATCGATCACTTTTCCCAAATACGCGGAAAATGATATTTCAGAACTAAAAGTTGCCTCAGGTGAAACCAGCCAAAAATCGGTCCGATTTTCAGAAATGTTCAACAATTCATCTGAAAATCCAATTTTGTTAGCCAGCACCCAAAGTGTTGGCTTTTACCAGGACACGACTGAAACCTCGAAGATCGACTCAACGTTTCTTGATTCCGTAAAAGTTGTCGCGGATACTCTGGTTGACTCATCCCTGACATCCTCACAAACGGCTGACTCGCTTAAACAGGTTGCCGCACAAAATGATACGGTTCAAACCACGGAGCAAACCGAGGAGGAAACAGTTGAACAAATCGAGATTGATCCTGTATTGCTAAACCGCGTGCACTGCATTGAATTCCAGGACTCTCTGCTTTGGCTGGGAACAGACGATGGACTGCTGCGATGGGATGCCTATAAGGATACTTTTGATCTTTTTCAAATAGACTTTATAAAATATAAAATGCTAACAGCCATCGAGTATGACCAGAAGCAAGACTTTTTATATGTGGGGACTCAAAAAGGATTACGAATCTTTGACAAAGATGGATGGAAACCTGATTTTAATGTCTGGAATGGATTGAGCGGAAATATGATAAACGATATACTTGTTCTGGACAATAGTTCCCGCGATGTTCTTTTGGCAACTAACGAAGGAATAAATATTATTGGCAGCACGGGGATAAACATTTACGCCAATATGGATTTTGGCTTAACCGACGATTTTATCAATTCAATTTACAAAGACGATAACGGCAAATTATGGGCATGTACAAATAAGGGATTATGCCTTGAAGAGCGAAAAAAGAAGTGGGCGCCATTTTCAGGAAATGAGTCCCTCCCATCTGATACGGTTAAATGTATGATAATAGATAACGACGGAAATAAATGGATTGGCACTGTAAACGGTCTATGTAAATTCGACCGCGAAAACAACCGCGCTGAATATTCAACATTTGACTATTTTGACAAAATAAGAAGTAAAAAAATAATCAGTCTCAGCAAAGACAATTCCGGCAAAATCTGGTGCGCCACAAAAAACAGTTTGTCAATGCTGCAAGACGGTGTCTGGTATTCTTATAATTACGAAGATGGGCTTCCTTCCAGTTACGTGAACGCAGTAAAAATTGATAATCTCGGCAGGAAATATA
>NBLI01000101.1 GCA_002084535.1 Candidatus Zhuqueibacterota bacterium 4572_119 | reverse complement strand
AATATTTTGATTTAGGATAGTCTGGTATGAAACACAATGTTGTTCCATTTTATTAGTAAAAAGATGTCGGGATATTAATAATATTTTTATATTTTAAATTGAACTTCAGGGATAAATTGTAAAACAATTTAAAGAAGAAAAAATGACAAGTCTAAAACTTTATTCTGAATTGGCTGATATTTATGATCAGCTTTATTTGCATTTGTTCAATTATAAGCAAGACGCGGAATTTGCCGCAAGAATTTTTAATAAATATAATGTCAGGGATTTGCTGGAACTGGGCTGCGGTACCGGACATTTAACGCGGTTTCTTGGAGACTTAGGTTTCCGAATAACCGGTATCGATTTGTTCGAAGAAATGTTAGCTATCGCCAGGCAGCGAAATCCTGATATGGAATTCTATCAGCAGGATATGCGGGATTTAAAATTGGAACGAAAATTTGATTGCGTGTTTTCAATGGGAAGAGTTTTTGCCTACATGACAAGTAATGAAGACGTGGAAAATTGTTTTAACTCGGTGGCTAATTGTTTGAATGCTGATGGAATATTTTTATTTGATAATTTTTTCGCGCCGCATTTTATAAAAAATTTAAAAGAGAACAAAGAAATAACAACGGAAGTGGAATTAAAAGACAGAACAATCCGGCGAATTAGCAAAAATTCGTGGAATCTCAAAGACGGGGTTACTTTTAACTGGAACGCGACTTACCAGATTGAGACAGCCGGTGATGTCAAAGAATTTCACGATGATTCAATTCTCCGCACTTTTTTCCCGGAAGAAATCAAGTCTTTTCTTGAACGACAAAATTTTATTGTTATGGACGTTTTTGAAGACCTGGCAGCATTTACTATTTTGGCACGGAAAGTTGGTTGAAGGCAAATAGAGAATCAGTAGAGAACAGGTTGGGCAATAATTGAATGAATCTTATCGATGAGAATATAGCAAAGAAAATATTTAATAAAATTGTTTATCCAGCACAAAAAGGTAAGTATTCTGAAGCTGCCCAAAATATTTCTGGAATTATAAAAAGCCTTTACGCCAATATTCCTGATCAGAAACGAATTTCTTATGGCAGGGTTTATACAGTCAAGATTTTGAGCAGACATTTATTTGATCAATTCAAAAAAAATGATTTACCAATATTTGAAATCGCCGCAAATGTTTATAATCATGGGGGAAATTATCAAATTCTCGGTGCTGCTATCGGAATTCTCTCCATCCACGGTTTGACTGATTTTAAATCTGTGCTTCCATATTTTGAATCAGCAGGAAAGTCTTCCCAATGGGACGTGCGGGAAATGGCTCAAATGTTTTTTCGGAAATTAATAAAAAAATACCCGAAGGAAAGCAGGGAGTTTTTGCTTCGCCTGGCGGAATCTGAAGACGCGAACACCCGCCGTTTCGTCAGTGAAACGCTGCGACCGGTTCAGGAAAACAGGTGGTTTTTTGAAAATCATGAGTATCCATTATCGATTATTAAAAAAATGTTCAAAGAAAAATCTCCTTATCCAAGAACTTCAGTAGGTAATAATTTAAGCGATTTGTCAAGACGGCTGCCTGGCTTGATTTATGGTTTGGTCGAAGAACTCGTATCCACCGGTGATAAAAATTCTTACTGGATCGCTTATCGGGCGTGCCGGAATTTAGTCAAAAATGAGCCCGTCAAAGTGTTGGATCTGCTAAAAATCGATGAATATAAATATAAAAAAAGGATACACAAAAGAAGTGAATATCAGGGAAATTCAAGCTAAATCCATTTTACGGAAGCACAAAAAAATAGACTCGTGGTTTGTGTCCCGCTACGGAATGAATTTTTACCGGGGCTGCTTACACAATTGCGTTTACTGTGACGGCAGGGCGGAAAAGTACAATGTCGAGGGTGAATTTGGTGAGGATGTTGCTGTTAAAATTAACGCGATTGAAATTTTAAAGCGGGAGCTTGATCCTGCGCGCAAACGAAAACCAATGAAAAAAAGTTTTTTTATGTTGGGAGGTGGCGTCGGTGACAGTTATCAATATGTTGAAAAAAAATACCAGTTGACCCGAAAGGCGCTGGAGCTTTTTTGTGCGTTTAAGCACCCGGTACAAATTTTGACCAAATCCACACTTGTGAAACGCGATGTCGATATTTTAAAAAAGATAAACGAACAAAGCAAAGTGATAGTCAATTTTAGTTTCTCTTCAGTTGACGAAAGAATTAGTAAAATATTTGAACCGGGAGTTCCTCTGCCGGGCGAACGGTTGGAAACAATCACGTATTTAAAAAACGAAGGATTAACCTGCGGCATGTTTTTAATGCCGGTTATTCCTTTTATCACTGACAAGCCGGATTTGATGGAGAAATCGATTGTTAGCGCAAAAGAAGCAGGCGCGGATTTTATAATATTTAGTGGTATGACACTTAAACAGGGAAGGCAGCA
Source organism: Candidatus Zhuqueibacterota bacterium 4572_119 (assembly GCA_002084535.1). GTDB lineage: Bacteria > Zhuqueibacterota > Zhuqueibacteria > Thermofontimicrobiales > Thermofontimicrobiaceae > NBLI01. The sequence continues at coordinate 4,007 of NBLI01000101.1, read as the reverse complement.
AAATTATTTTTATGAGGTAATAAAAAAATATTACCCGGAGCTTTTGTCAGAATATCAGCATATTTATTTGCCCGGTGAATGGGGAAACGCCATCCCTGAATATTATCAGGCGATTCATGAAGCATTTTATTCACTGGCGAAAAGATACAAAATACCGATCAGAATTCCCGCTGATTTTTACCGGGATTACCTAAATGAAAATGATCTGGTCGTGGTGATATTGGATCAGATGGATTATCTTTTAAAAATGATGGGAAGAAAATCACCCTATGGCTATTCAGCATATTCAATTTCTCAATTAAACCAACCAATATCGTCTATGAGGACTGACTTGAAAAAACTTAAAGGAGTTGGTGAGACAACCGAAAGAATAATTATCGAAATCCTCGATACGAAGCGGTCAGCTTATTATGAAAAATTGTTGTGGTATTTGTAATGAGAGGATTTTAAAGAGCAAAAATATTTTTTAGATAGAAAAGGAATAATGGAGCACCGGATGATTTGGAAATTAGTATCAACAATCCAATACTCCTTTGCATTAAATTTTATGAGTTCAACAAAATCGGGCTAAAACCATTTCATCCTTCGACTTCGATCAGGATGAAGTTTCGCTTAACATTTTGATAATTATAGTCCGAAAGACTCCATGGTGTGAGCGGAGTTGAACCATGATAAATTCTCAAAAATTGCTATTTTGCAGAATTTTAGTAAATTTTCGAATATGAGCTGACCAGATTAGACTATTAGCTTAAAGCCTTTTTTACCTTAAATCATTCCAATCCAAACACGTCCCTGTAAGCCGCAGCAATTGCCGCAAAGGCAATCGGCAGAGCAAAAATAAATCCCACCAAAAACAGCAAAAAACCAATGAACATAAAAATGTAAAGCAGCAGCATAAAAACGGAAAACTCAAATATATTTTTAGTGACCACTTTTCGGCTGGTTTCCATTGCCTCCCAAAAGTCCATGTTTTTTTCCAGTATCAGTGGAAAGGCAAACATATAAAGAGCGGAGATCACAATACCGGGAATGATCAAAAATAAAAAACCAACGCCAGCAAAAACGGTTATCAAAATATCAGCCAAAACAGCGGCGACAAAAAAATTGAATCCTTTCCCAATGTCGCCTATATTGATTGGATTGCCGCGCATTTTGTTAAATATGATATAATAGATACCGACTGCCAATGGACCGGCGAAAATGAATTTTATCACAATGGTCGAAGAAACAACGAGCATGAGCACCACGTAAATCAAACTGAGGATCAGAAGATCATTTAAGTTACCCATGACCATGTCCCAACCCTCGTTGATCCATTTTGCGATGTTTATTTCCTGGCTATGCTCGGTGTTCTCTATTTGGTCCGCGTTGTCTTTATTGGGTAAATCTTTTGGCATAAAATTTCTCCTGAAATATATAGTTTGAAATGATTATTGAAAAAATTCAATTTGTATATTACCTGAAATTCTAAAATGAAAATGTTAAATCATACACAATTTCAATATTTACTTTGGAGTGCATCAACTGTGTCGATGCACTGAATTGACACAGTCAATTCATTTCATATCTTTAAAATAAAGAGTTATCGTTAACAACTCGATTTCAATTTATTTTATGTATTATTTTGATTGTCTAATAAGTGTAATGCCCCAATGTTCTCTGTCATCAGGCGGTGAAGTGTTCCATTCATTGTAAGAATGCGAATCATCAGTTTTATAATAAACAAAATATTTGCCGGGATTCAAACTGATGACTTCATTAATGATTCTATTTTTTTTGCCGCCTCCGGCATGGTCTGTATCTTCAAATTCCATTTCCCAGACTTTTTTACCGGTACTGTTTTCAATCCATCCATAATCGAACATACTCCCGTTTCTGCCTTCGCCGATGCAATATATCCTGACCTTGCTGACCATGTTTAGAGAAAACGTTTTGTAAACTTCATCATCATCACGGATGCGAATCATTTGGGCCAAAATATCCGGGTCATTTGTTTCCTCAAAGGTCTGAATATTTTCCTGGCAGCTTTCATCAATACAAGAAATAGTAATTCCCCACGATTCCGGTGTCCAGGGCTCTTCAACGTTCCATGATTGAAAAGCATGGGAATCGTCAGTGCGGTAATATGTCAGGTACTTCCCCGGTGGAAGAGTGAGATAGCCATCGAAAACCCGGTTTTTCTTGCCCCCGCCGGCATATTCGGTTGATTTGTATTTCATTTGCCAGACTGTTTCTCTTGTTGTGGCATTAACGATCCAGCCAAAATCTGCCATTCCCCGCTGTGAACCGGAGCTTTCACCCAACGCGAAAATGTGGAATTTTGTTTCCTTACTAATTTGGAAACCCTCACTTACAAACCGGTTGTTTCTCATTCTTGTTAATTCAATGATGGGTGGGCGGGACGTATTTTTCTCCAGCGGTTTAATTTCTGTGTAATCAAAGTTTTCTTCAAGCGCCCAAAGGGTTATCCCGTAATAATTTGGATCATAAGGCGGCATTTGATTCCACTCTTCATTTGAATGCGAATCATCGGTTACATAATGAACAAAATAATCACCAGCCGGAAGGGTGAGTCTGCCTTCAAATTTTCTGTTTTTAATCGCGCCACCGGCATGATCGGTTTTCGCGTATTTCATTTCCCAGATTCGCTTTTTTGTTTTCGCGTCGCTGATCCAGCCAAAATCATACATTTGTCTGCCGCTTTTTAAACCTTCACCAATGGCGTAAATTTTAAATTTTGCGGGAGCTGTGATGCTAAAGCCTTTTTTGTGATATTCTTTATTGAAAATGTTTGTGATTTGAATAACAGATTGATCCTCACGAGGTTTTTCATTGGGTAAAAAATATTCTCTGTCGGATTTGGAAGCCGCGGTTACTGAAACTCCCCATTCAGAGCTTTGATATTTTTTTGAATAATTCCGGTCAAAAATATAATTAAAAAGATTTTGTCCCTTTGAGTATCGTGATGGATTTATGGCAAAATAAACTTCATAAAAGCCTTTGGGCAAATTTATTTCTTTTTCAACTATTATCATTCTTTTCAATCGCTTATTATCGGTTTCTCTTTTAGGAAATTCCCAAACTACTTCCCGCGATTCTGAATCGAGTATCCAGCAATTGGACAGCAACACATGTTTTGACCGATACGCGCCCATGGTGGCTTCTATTTTTAACGTCATAGGTTTTTTAAGCTTAAACGATTTTGAATCAATTTGCTCAGGCGAAATGTCATAAATTTCTACAATTTGCGCCTGTAAAGTTTTATTGAAAAATAGAAAAATAATAAAACTCAAAATTAAGATTAAAAATATGTTACCGTATTTTACAATTTTAAGAACGCTCATTTGATAATCCTTTTAATATTTTCTAATTGCGATAAAACCCTCATCGGTATATATTCTGACCAAAGAGGAACCATTACCAAGCTGATCGCGGCATCTCTGCCAGTCATCTCGTTTCTTGATTTTGATATCGAAATCGCTGCGGATTCTTCCATCATTGGTTTCAAGGTCCAGTTGGACATCAGGACTTGGCTCCAAATAAATAGAAACATTCCCTTCATCTGTACTAATATCGTACCGGTCTTCACCGTTTAATACCATTTCAATATCGATGCTGCCTTCATCAGTGATAATATTGCTTGTATTACTACTAAATTCTTCTAACGTGATGTCACCTTCGTCACATTCCAGATTAAATTTTTTGGTAATCACATGATTAAAGTTTACATCTCCTTCATCAACTTCAATGGATATTCTTCCATTTTTATTTTGTAAATTTTCACCAAAGATATCACCTTCATCAGCGTAGAAATTCATATCGATAAAATCAATGTCTTTAATTCTTATTTCCCCCTCGTCCACGCTAATATCCAAATCACCCTGAATGGAATTAACTGACACATCTCCTTCGTCAGCAGTTAAACTTAAATTGATTTCACGGGGAACCTTCAATTCAAAGTCGATTGTTGGACTGTTCCGGTGATCTTTCCATGTATCAGGGTCGAG
>NBLI01000100.1 GCA_002084535.1 Candidatus Zhuqueibacterota bacterium 4572_119 | reverse complement strand
GTTTGTTTTCAATTTGGAAGGTTGGCTATCAGTTTTTTTCTTGATACAGCCAGGGAGGAGAAGTGAAAACAAATAAAGGGTAAAAAATGAAAAGGTAAGCAAAAAGATGATGTTTTTATTTTTTAGCATGATTTGTCTCCCTGATTTATGCCTGTATTGTGTTAAACAAAATATATTAAAAGAAACGTAATCTTGCAGTTTATGTTTCAGAAATCAGTGATAACCCAATCCATCAGCGAGAACCGTGCTGCTGAAAAATTTTTACAATTTTTAACAATTCAGAAATAACTGGTTCATAACCATGTCGTATATTTGAAGTGAGTTGGATAAATTAACAGGATAAAATATTTTAGCCAGGCGAATTATCCAACATAATCAGTCTTAATTTAATCACGAAAGGAGTAACGTCATGTTACACAAAATTTTTATTATCGTTGTTGTTGTTCTCGTTTTACTGGTGATTGTTAAATTGTTCTCTGGTTGCCATCATCGTTCGCGTATGTGTAAATCACATAGTTCACATGAAAAAAAGGCGAACTGGGTAACTAAAAAAATTGCCAAAGAGTTAAAAATGAATGAGCAGCAAAAAGTTGAACTGGATCGAATCAAAGATGAAATTATGGCAAAAAAAGCTGAATTCAAAGTCAACCATCAGGAAATTAAAAACGCGGTTTTGTCTCAAGTGAAAAGTGATACTGTTGATCAGGCTGCGTTAAATGGTCTGTTTGGAGACAAGGAGCTTGAATTCAAAGAAATGAGAGTTTTTCTTGTTGATAAATTTGCTGAATTCCATGGTATTCTTACGCCGGAACAACGTTTGAAGTTAGCTGAAAAGATGGAGAAATTTCATTCAAAATGCAAATAATAAAAAAATAATTTAGTTGACAGGATGAACGGGATATTCAGAATATAAGTCTTGTTCATCCTGTTGATTTTATTAAAAAAATATCGAGCAGTGAAAACAAAAAAATATTTGTTTTAAAAAAATATCTTTCTATATTATAACTTAATTAGCCCTTAAAATTTTTTACTACAATTATTACCATTCGCGGTTCAATTAGCCCGGACAATCTATGGAAAAATCAATACTCGTCATTGATGATGATGAAAAATTAAATAAATTGCTAAAAGACTATCTGACAAAGTTCGGATTCAAAGTAACCACCGTGATCCATCCGGATGATGGGTTGGAGCTATTGGAAAAGGAGCTGCCTGACATCATCATTCTTGACATTATGCTTCCTGATAAAGATGGTTTTGAAGTGTGCAAAGAAATTCGTAAAACTCATTCTGTTCCGATTTTAATGTTAACTGCCCGTGGTGAAGTTACCGACAGAATTGTCGGACTTGAGCTTGGAGCTGACGATTATCTCCCAAAACCTTTTGAACCAAGAGAACTGGCAGCGCGTATTCAGTCTATCCTTCGGAGAAGTAAAGATATTCTAAAAAGGGACAGAATCAAAATTGGAACTCTGATCATAGATTTGAACAAACAAACTGTGAAATTAAGCGACAAACCCATTGAATTAACAACCATGGAATTCGAGATGTTATCGGTTTTTGTCAAAAATCCGGGCAGGGTATTGAACCGAGACCGCATTATGCACAAAACACATGATGTGGATTGGGAGGCGTTTAACAGAACTGTTGATGTGTTGGTCAGCCGTTTACGTCAAAAATTGGGCGACGATCCTAAAAATCCAAGTCTGATTAAAACAGTTTGGGGCAAAGGTTATAAGTTTATTGGAGATGAGGATGATTCATAGAAAACATTCCTGCCCGCAACGGCATCATCGATCGATTTTTATAAAGCTACTTTTGGTTTTGATTGTCACGGGATTCCTCGTTGTTTTTTTAGTGGGTGTGCTGTTCAAAATATTTTTTGATTCCAGTGCCCACAAATTGGTTGAAAAAAATGTGTTTAATTACGTTGAATATATAATTCGGGACATTGGCGTTCCTCCGGACACGCTTCGTGCCAAACAGATTGCTGATGAATTTGCTATTGAAATCAGGTATGAAAGTCCGGGGTTTGTGTGGGCGACCTCTCCTGATTCCCCATCCATTGATGAAGTTCTGCGTTCATGCCGGGATCAAAAACACAGTCCGCGCTGGTGGGCACATGAAAATTTTGTAATCACAAATTCTGACGGTAGTCAGTTTTTATTTTTTAGCAACATGAAAAATGTTTTTAATATGCCCCCTGGATTTATTTTTAGCTTTCTTTTTTTTCTAATATTCATTCTTTCCGGAGCGCATTTTTTCATAAAAAAAATATTAAAACCAGTCCATTGGCTGACAGAAGGCGCCCGCCAAATCGGTGATGGTAATTTTGATTACCTAATTCCGGTGCGCAAGCATGACGAGCTTGGCAGATTGAGCACCGCGTTCAACGATATGACTCAAAAAATCAAAGAGATGATTCATGCCAGAGACCAGCTGCTGCTGGATGTTAGTCATGAGTTGCGCTCTCCTATTACCAGGATGAAGGTAGCACTCGAATTTCTACCAGCTTCAAAAGAAAAAAAGAATATTCAGGATGATATTTCAGAAATGGAAACAATGATCACAGAGCTTTTAGAATCCGAACGGTTTAAGAACGGTCACGGCAAGCTCGATCTCCAAGAACACGACATTTCCAGCCTTATTAGCGAAGTAATAGCAAATTACAAAAAATCGCTGCCGGGAGTTCAGTTAAAAGATATTCCGAAAAACATAAAACTGAAAATTGATGTTGAACGGATTAGAATTGTTCTGAAAAATGTAATTGAAAACGCTATAAAATACTCACCACAAGGTAGAAAACCGATCGAAATTTCTTTAAAACAGGAAAACAAAAATATTTGTATCCTAATAAAAGACGATGGTCCCGGCATTCCCGAAGAGCACCTACCGTATTTATTTGAGCCATTTTTCCGGGTCGATAAATCCCGCTCAAGAAAGACAGGCGGCTATGGTTTGGGATTGAGTTTATGCAAAAAGATAATGGAAGCGCACGGGGGGAGTATAAAGATTGCAAATAACGAAGGGGGAAGGGGATTGACTGTTTGGCTGCTTTTTTGCAAGGTCTAAAACAAGCAGCAAGACCCTGCTTTAACATTATCCAATAGTAATCCGAAATAAAGGTTAACGACGCTATATTAAGAGCGAAGCTCATGAAAATAATTTGCGATAGCGGACAATACCTTGAAAAATGCAAAAATGGGACAAAACGAAAAACGCTTTGTCCCATTTTAATTTTAAGCAAGAACAATAATCAGAAATTCTACAATCCGGAAACCACCACATCAGTAAAAACAAGACTTGGCATACGTTGTGAAGAATAGAGCCAGGGATCGTTCCCAACTTCTGCGAGTTTATTCCAGAATTCTAAATGGTTGTCAGCAATGTTCATTTCTGCAATTGGTTGTGACAGTTTACCATTTTCAAACAGATGTCCGTAAATTCCCACTGAAGCATCACCTGTTGTTGAATTTGAATTACCACCGATAAAACCGGTAATGTAAATACCTCTGCCGAGGTCTTTCATGATTTCTTTGACAGATCGTTTCCCAGGTGGAATGATCAGGTTTGACGGTCCGCCTGTTGTTGGCTCCCAGCCCAGTTTTTTGCTGTAATACCAATCAATATAGAATTCCTTTAAAACACCGGCTTCGACCATGGTTCTCTTTTTTGTGGCAAAACCGTCACCATCATACAACTGGCTGCCCAATCCGCCAATCACAAAAGGATCGTCAATCAAAGTAAAATGTTTGCTGCCAATTTTTTTACCTTTTTGATCAGCGAGAAAAGACTGCTTTTGCTGAATGTTTCTTCCAAACATACCAGCGAGGAATCCGCCCAATAGCCGTGAAACATTCCTGTTTTCGATAATAATGGGCAAGGTTTCGGTTTTAATTTTTTCAGCGCCAAGTAACGCCAGTGTTCGTTTCGCGGCAACAGCACCAACTTTTTCGGGTGATGGCAATCCGCTTTTCGCCACTGAAACCACATAGTTATAGCCTTCAGGTCTGCGGTCGCCTTTTCCCTGCACTGTCATTTCAGCACCCGCGACGTAATAAGTGGATTCCGTGTGTCCTTCAAAACCATTACTGGTCAGGGCGACAGATTCGTTATAACCATCATATTCATTAGCAGTGACTGAAATAACTTTTTCTCCTCCTTTGGACAAGCAGGAGTCTTCAATGGCTTTTACCATATCGCGCCGTTCGCTGGAAGTAAAGCCTTTATAATCCGGGTCCATAATTCCCAGATTAATATCGGCTCTTCCTTTGTAATATTTCGGATCAGGCAACGAGCGCATGGGATCCCTAGCCAAAAGTTTGGTCGAGGCAACAGCCTTTGAAATAAAATCTTTTAAAGCGTCCGTTCGTAAGTCCGAAGTATTTTGACTGGAATAACGCTCGTCTGCAAAGATTTGAATGGAAAGCCCTTTAGTGGCGGCTTCCTTAATATTTTCCGGCTTGCGTTCCCGGAAGCTGATCTCGACCAGTCTGCCGCTATTGATATTCACCCGGCAATCGTCGGCGCCGGCAGATTTTGCGGTTTTGACCGCGAATGCAGCTAAATCATACATTTCTTTATTCATTCTACCCTCCTCATGCTTTTTTTCCGCCAACGGTCATTGATTTCACCAGACAAGTCGGTTGACCAAAGCCAACAGGGACTCCCTGACCTCCTTTACCACACATTCCACCGCCGCCTTTGGACATTTCAAGATCGTCCGCCAGCATTGTAATATTTGTAAGCATCTTCGGACCATTGCCCATAATATTAATGTCTTTAATGGGAGCTGTAATCTTGCCGTCCTCGATTAAATTTCCCTGAGAAACAAAAAACGCGAAATCACCGGCTCCGATCTGTACCTGTCCATTGCTCACAGTTTTTACGTAAATACCTTTTTTAACACTTTTAATAACATCTTCCGGTTTAGAAGGACCCGGCAGCATGTAGGTGTTCCGCATGCGGGGTTGCACATAGTGTTGATAGCTTTCCCGGCGACCGTTTCCGGTTGGTTCCAATTTGTAATGCTTCGCGGAAATTTTGTCATGCATATAGCTTGAAAGAATACCGTTATCAACTAAAACGGTTTTTTGTCCCGGTGTTCCTTCATCATCAACATTGAGAGAGCCGGGCAATTTAGGATTTGTGGCATCGTCAACAATTGTCACAAAAGGCTCAGCTACTTTTTTACCGATCATTGTCGCGTAAGTGGATACGTTCTTCCGATTAAAGTCAGCTTCCATTCCGTGTCCGATGGCTTCGTGAAGCAGGATCGCGGTAACTCCCGGACCAAGAACAACTGGCATCTCACCTGCTGGTGGTTGCACCGCTTCAAAAAGTACATTGACATGATCAACTGCGGTTTTTGCCACTTCGGTGACTACTTCCGGAGTATAATATGAAAAATCTTTGCGACCACCCAGGTTCCAGCCAGAGCGTTCGCGCTTGCCGTCTTTTTCCGCGACAACAGAGGCATACAGATAGTTTCTGGGCAGCAAGTCCTCTGCTTTGACGCCGTCACTACTAACCACCAGGGTTCTTTTCTGTTGGTCATGAAATCCGGCGCTTACTTTGATAATATTTGAAGATAAATCAAAACACTGGTCGTTGACGGACTGAACGAGCGGGAGTTTTGATTCCAGAGGAACTGTGGATAGTAAAGATTTGAGTGGATAGTAATTTTCCGTTTTTAACGAAGTGTAACTTGCAGCCGGATTTTTTGAATTTGAATCGGCAATAGTGGCTGCTGTGGAAGCTGCTGCCATCATTGACGCTTCGGTCAATTCCTGGGTGAAGCCATATCCAACCTGGTCGCCATTTACAGTGCGAATTCCCACACCAAGATCAACCTGACTATAGGCGCGGTTTACCTTTCCATCCTCGAGCATTATCCAGTTACTGATAGTGTGCTCGAAGTAAAGGTCTGCAAAGTCTCCTCCTTTTGACAGAGCTTCAGCGAGTACCTTTTGGTACATGCTTTCTGTGATTCCGAATTCGGATTCAAAATATCCTTTTACGTTTACTTTCGAGCAGCTGAGCCAAACACCCGGAATCGCCGTTCCGATTGTCAGAGCCCCGGTTGCCGCGGCAGTATTTTTCATAAAAGAACGCCTTGTCATTTCTTTCATAAAGCCCTCCTGTATTTATTAAGTGGATTATATAAAAGTTCTATACGGTACTTATTTGCTCATGTTTCAGTGATTATTATTTTTGCGTCTGGGATAAACAAAAGACAAGCAAACAACTGCTTTGTTTATCTTTAAATAGTAATTGTTGATACTATCTATAAAATCAATAAATATAATTGTTGAGTGCACAATTTATTACTTATTTGAAGTGTACGACATCTCTGTCTGCCACCAGTAACTGAGGTATTACAAATATTTAGAAAAACAACTTGACATTTAACCATATATTTTATATCATTTTTAATTGATAGAGTAAGTTAAAAAGATAAATTTGATTTTGCCACTTTACTATAAGAGAAAAAAAGCATGTTAGTTTATTCAGAATCAAATATTAACGCTGAAGCCGCCCAAAAACAGATTAAAGAATATGTACGGAATACTCCTGTTGAAGAGTGTTACGAGCTTTCAAAAATAACCCATGGGCAAATATTTTTTAAGATGGAGTGCTGGCAAAAAACAGGATCTTTTAAAATACGCGGCGCGTTAAACCGAATTCTCTCGCTGACGGATGATGAGAAAAAAAGCGGTGTCATTACCGCGTCCGCCGGGAATCACGGATTGGGAGTTGCCTATGCCAGCAATATGCTGGGGATTCGATCCAGGATCGTTTTACCGGTAAATGCGTCCGCGGCTAAAGTACGCATGTTAAATCATTACGGCACCGAAGTTATTCAGGCGGGTAGGGATTACGATGAAAGCGAAGATGTCGCCCATAGGATTGAGCAGGATTGCGGGCTCACTTTTGTCCATGCATTTGAAGACCCCGATATTATTTCGGGGCAGGGAACCATTTCTTTGGAAATTTTAGAAGAGTTGCCGGAAGTAGATACGATTTTGGTGCCTGTTGGTGGCGGTGGCTTGGTTACAGGCATCGCCATTACTGCAAAGCAAATTAAACCTGACATTAAAATCATCGGGGTGCAAAGCGAGGCATCGCCCGCGATGTTCCGGGCGCTCAAAGCTAACAGGGCTGTTGAAACACCAATTGGACCGACGGTCGCTGATGGATTGGCAGGCAGGCTGGTCAGTCCAAACATTCTTCCATCAGTAGCACATTATGTTGACGATTTTATTCTTGTTTCGGAAGACGACATTATTAGAGCCATCACTTTCTTTTTAAAGAATAGCCGCAATTTTGTCGAAGGCGCCGCGGCAGTTGGGATCGCGGCTCTGCTTGGTGAAAAAGTAGATGTTGCAAACAAAAAATGTGTTGCCATATTGACTGGCAGAAACGCTGATCTTGAATCGTTGTTGAGTATTTTGTGTATTAAGTTAGGAAAACCATCAAAATAAATTTTTCGCTTACTCACATTTTTTTCTTGCCATAACCTTCAACGCGTGAGCGCGTTCTATTTCTTCACGATGCTTATTTGCCTCTTGAATAGTCTTAAATTTAAAAACACCACGGGGATATTTGATCGGATTTAATTCATCAGCAAAATCCCATAGTTCAGCCACTCTATCAATATATGCTTCATCAGGATTAAAATTCCATAAAGCTTTTTCTGCTTCTTCGAATGATTTGTATTTGTAAACTGGCATAATTTATCTGCTAATTTTATTTATTAAATCTTGTAAAAACAACAAATCCATTTCGTCTTTTTTGCGGTACGTGTTTTTCTTTAGCTGATAAAGTGTCTCAGGAGTAGCTACCCTAATTTTAATACCTTGATAATCAATAACATCGAATTTCAAATTTTCAAAGACATTCGATTCACCCAATCTACCAACGATGTCAATATAAAAATCATCCGGACTGCCATATCTAATTACCGGGTATTTATCCAATTCTTTAAAAGTAATTTCGTCAATGGAGGGATCGTCAAAAACCGAAAATAGTGCTTTTCTTAATTTTTTTAAATTTTCATCGGTCATTTTGATAAAGATATCAATATCCCGGGTTAATCTCTCTAACCCATGAAGAATGACTGCGACCCCCCCTATTAAAATATATTCTACTTTAAAAGAATTTAAAGCATTTATTACTATAATAAATTTTTTAAACTGGTTAGCCATTATTTTTTCTTTTTTGTTTGACATTTAAAATTACGACAATTGGAATTAAAAGTCAAGCCTGAAATAAAAAACTCAATTCTCCCTCTCCATCGCCGCATAAAAAGTAGGCAATACAACAAGCGTAATAAAAGTCGAAAATAATAAACCAAACATAATCACAAACGCCAAGGGTTTCTGAATTTCTGATCCGGTGACATTTCTTAACGCTAGCGGAGTCAGACCCAGCATCGTTGTAAATGTCGTCATGAGTACCGGGCGCAGCTTGTTATTACTACCTTTGATTACTGCTTCGGCTATGCTTAATCCCTGCTTGCGATAATTATTTATGTTGCTCACCAGCACAATCCCATCTTGTACAGCAATGCCGATAAGGGCAATAAAACCAACGATGGACGGCACAGATAAGGTATTCCCTGTTATAAAAAGGATCATCATCCCCCCGGCTAAGGCTAACGGAATATTAAAAATAATTAGCAGTCCGTTTTTAAAAGAGCGAAAACTAATAACAAGTAAACAGAAAACAATGATGATGGTTAGTAACACGACAACAGTCAACTGCTTCATCGCCCGGATTTGATTTTCGTAAGTGCCGCCAAAATTAATAAAGTATCCTTCGGGGAGTTGCAGCGCGGAGATTTTATCCTTTATTTGAGAAACTACACTGCCCATGTCTTCACCGGACACATTGCATTGCACCACACCGCGCCGGATGGCGTTCTCTTTTCTAATAAGCGCGGGATTTCTATTTTCAACAATGTTGGCAACTTCGCTGATAGGAATACGATAACCTGTAGGCGTCTCGATTAAAATATTTTTTATAGTTTGCTCATCACCGCGAAACTTTTCCTCGTAACGGACAAATATTTCGTACCGTTTCTGGGTTTCAATTAATTCAGTTGCAACCTTTCCGTTTAATGCAACTTCAATGAGTTCGGAAATGTCGTTAACATTCAGTCCATACCTGGCTAATTTCGCGCGGTTCAGAATAATTTGAAGCTGCGGCACGCCCACGATTTGTTCGATTTGCAAATCGGTTACACCGGGTACTTCACCCATGACCGTATTTATTTCTTCGGCTAATTCCCTGATGGTATTCAAATTTTCGCCAAATATTTTCACCGCGATGGCGGAACGAATTCCGGTTGCCACGTGATTGATGCGGTGTTGTAAAGGGGCGTTAATTTGTATCATCACACCAGGGATGCCGCTTGTCGCGTTTCGGATGTCTTTTTTTATTTCGTCGATAGATTTTTTCCGGTCTTCTTTCGGGACCAGAATACAATTTGTATGTGTGAGATTTACCGGGGCAGAATGTTCGGCGCCTTTTGCTTTTCCAGTTGCCCTGATAACTTTTTTGACTTCAGGGATTTGGCTGATTCTTTTGGCTATTAATGAAGCCATGCGACTGGATTCTTCAAGCGATGACTCCGGCGGAAGTAAGACATCAACCAGTAAAGATGATTCGTCCATTTCAGGCATAAATTCAGACCCGACAAAGAAATAAGACCCAACTCCTAACAGCAGAAGCATTAAAGATAATACGACCATGAATTTCGAATGCTTGAGCGAATATTCTAAAAGCGGATTATATAGCTTCTTTAAAAATATTAACAGATAATTATCTTTTTGCGCGGCGCTATTTTTTCTAAAGAGAAAAGAGGCTAACAGCGGTGTTATCGTTAGTGAAATAAGAAGCGAACCCAGAACAGCTGCCGACACCGCAAAGGTGAGGGGGATGAACATTTTTCCTTCAATACCCTGTAGAGTAAAAATTGGGGCAAAAACAGCAAGCAGAATTAGGATGGCGTAGAAAATCGGATTGCTCACTTCTTTGGCGCCAGTTAACAGTGCATCAGAAAACTTTTTCTTTCCTTCGTTTATATGCCGGAAAATATTTTCCGCCATAATAATTGAAGAATCAACGATCATTCCCAGTCCGATTGCCAGCCCGCCAAGCGTCATAATATTTATTGTTAGATTAAAAATTTTAAAAAATATAAAAGCGAAGATCGCTGACAGGGGAATGGCAAGTGCCACAACCAAAGTACTGCGGATATTGTTGAGAAAAATATAAAGTATGAAGATGACCAAAAAAGCGCCGAGAAAAATCGCCCACGAAACATTCTTCACCGATTTAATTATCATGTCCAGTTGGGTATAAAACGTATCAATTTTGAAACGACCTTTTTCTGTTTTTTTAACTTTTTCAACAACTTGTTCCACACCGCGAATCGTGTTCATCACATTGGCATTGTACTGGTTCTGTACGGTGACAATCACCACTTCTTCTCCGCCTACACCAGCAGAGCCCCTTCGGATAAACGCGCCAATCTTTACTTCCGCGACCTGATTGATAGTAACAGCGACACCATCCTTTTGTTTGAGAACAATCGATTTAATATCGTCAATTGTTTTAATCCTTCCCATTCCGCGAATAATTTTCTCTTCGGGTCCGGCAACAATAAAACCTCCCGATGAATTGATATTGTTTTCCCGCAAAGCCACCATCACATCCTGAATATGAATGCCATAATTCAGTAATTTATTGGGATCGAGAAGCACGTGGTATTGTTTCAAATAACCACCTAAATTAATAACATTGGAAACACCAGGAACGGTCTGCAATCTTGGTTTTAGATGCCATTCAGCAAAGTCCCTGACTTCGAACATATCTTCGCCTTTTATTGTAAATTCGATGGCATCGGCAAACATGGAAGAAATAGGACCCATAAAAGGTGGTTCGATTCCTTCCGGCAACTGGGGCGTCATCATTTGCAGCTTTTCAGTTACTAACTGCCTGGCAAAGTAGATATCAGTACCATATTCAAATTCAATATTAATTTTGGACAATCCCAGGGTAGAACTCGACCTGACTCGCTTGACATAGGGAAGCGAATTAAACGAGGTTTCCATGGGAAACGTGATCAATGTTTCTATGTCTTCAGGCGCCATGCCGTGGCTTTCTGTCATAACCGTAACCACTGGCGCGTTCAGATCAGGGTAAACATCAACCGGCAGTTCGGTAAAAAATTTATATCCCAAGCCAATTAGTATCAACGCTCCCATGATAACAACGACTTTATTTTTTAAAGAGTATTCGATTATTTTGTTTATCATTTATTTTTCTCCTTCTTATATTTCCAAACAAATAAATTTTTAAACGACGAAAAACGGATTCTCTTCTCAATAGAGGAAGGTAAAGGAAAAGGTATAGGTAAAGATTTAGGAAAATAATTCCCGGGTGATTTTATCATAAATTTTGACTAATTTGATCCAAGCCCTTTTGTAATACCTCAGTTACTGGTGGCAGACAGAGATGTCGTACACTTCAACTAAATAATAACCTGTGCCATCAACAATTATATTTATTGATTTCCTGGATAGTATCAACAATTACAATTTCAAGTGTGCGACATCTTGAATACTCCCATAACTGAGGCGTTACGCCCTTTTTTTCTTTACCTCCGCCTTTACCATAAGTTAAATCTCAATCCTGCGGAAAATCCAAGGTATTCTTTTTCAATATAATAAGCACCGATGGTAAAATTTTCAAACAGCTGCAGCGTAGCTCCAAAATGTGGATTGATATCATCGTAAGACACAAACGGAATAAATACTTCCTAAATCAAATAAATGACTGATCCAATAAAATATACATCACTAAAATCGGAAACTATGGAAGCCGCAACAGCGGTAATCCTTAACGGAAGACTCAAATTTTCCTCAAAATTTTTTGTGGCTGAAAAAAATACCGATTGATCTGAACCGCCTATTCGAACGCTATTCGTACCAATAACAAGTCCGGGTAATTTTTCTTTTTCATCCCAAACAAGCAACCGCGCGTTCCAGAGGAAATCTTCACTTTTTTTGATATACCCGACACCCAAATTGAATTTTTTATGAGCCGCTAATTTGAGCATTGATACGACTTTCTCTTCAACTTCAGGAGCAAAAATAGTTTTGACGAGTATGGTTCCCGGATTTAGCATTCCTTCAGTATTTATTGGAGAATCAGAACAAAGCGGGCAGTTAGTTCCACAATCCTGGGTAAATGAAAGTAACGCGAAAAAGCTTATGATTAAAAAAAACAATAAAATTTTTTTCATGATTTCTCATTTCAAGCAGGTATTTTTTATTTAGTGAACATGACCCGCGTGAGGATCGATGGTGCTCATTTTTAATTTGGATTTTAATTGATAATTTCCCTTTGTAACGACCACATCACCCTCGCTCAAACCGGAAACGATTTCAATAAATTCATCCGAAATTATTCCGGTTTTAACAATGTGCCTGTGAAACCCTAGGGCTTCTTTTACGAAAACAATTTTAAGGTTTTCATCTTCTAATATTGCTTCTTTGGGGATTACCAACGCTTTTTCTTTTTCTCCAATCACAATATGGGTATTAGCAAACATGCCCGGTTTAAGTTTTTCATTTTTGTTATTAATTTCAACGAGAATTTTTATTGTTT
>NBLI01000099.1 GCA_002084535.1 Candidatus Zhuqueibacterota bacterium 4572_119 | reverse complement strand
ATATTCAAAAAGACCAGATTTCTCCCCCGCAATGCGGGATCGAAATTTCAAAATACTGTAACGCCTCAGTTATGGGAGTATTCAAGATGTCGCACACTTGAAATTTTAGAGTTGACTCATCTATGAAATCAATAAATATAATTGTTGATGGCACAATTTATTATTTAGTTGAAGTGTACGACATCTCTGTCTGCCACCAGTAACTGATGTATTTCAAAATACTATTGTTTTTGCTTGACACAGTTTCTATTTTTTCTTCGCCTTTACCTTTACCTATTCCTCAACAATCAATTATTTAAAATATATTTAGCCAAAGTTGGTATGAGTTTTACTTTCAAGAAACTTGAAGCAGCTTTTTGCAATTAGCTATTAGCTTAAAATACAATTAGTTATGTCGTGTTATTCCAGTTCCACCGATTTTTGGCGAATGCCGGAGCCTCTTGATTCAACAACAAAATTCTCACATAAAATCAGATTCTTTTTTGGCGAATCTCTGGCAATATTAGGGTACTAATTGAATTATAAGATTCCAATAGCCACCCAAAAAAACTGCGGAACCGGAATGACAGCGCCAGTCCAAATTGTTAAACAGCAACATTCATATTTGACTTGACAAACATCGGCTTTTTTTATATATTAAATCATAAGTTAAATCAAAAAGGATAAAATCAGTTATTTTTCAATTTAGCAAAAACTGGCATTTAGAGGTTATAACATCATTAGTTTTCGAACTCGATGTAATACCTGGATTTTTGAATGTGGTGCATGGGCTTGCTGAAAAAATAAATCAAAAAGTACCATCAATATAAGGGGCAAATAACGTGAGCACTCGAAAAAAAATATGTATTGGCGGATTGGGAGCTTTAACTCCCATTATTTTAAACTTATTGGTTGTGGACTTAAGTGTTTTATTCCTCAACCTCACAATTTTCACAACAATCGGCTACCTGCTAAGAGTTGTTGTGCTTTTCTACCTGGGTGGGCTGGTTGCCTATTTACACAAAGATGAAAAAGTACCGCTAAAAATATTTGAATTGGGAATTGTCGCGCCTGCTCTAATTACGGCTTTAATAAATGCCAGTAATGTTGATGTCCCAAAAGTTGAACATTCCGTCAATAAAAGTGAAATCGGATATAATATTTTTGTGTCTCCTGTTTACGCTCAAACAGATACTATCTTGGTCGAACAAAAAAAAGATGTAAAAACTTTTTCCATGCCCCGACAATCTGTTATGCAACAACTCTTTCAGGGAGTGCTGGGAAGAAGTTCCAAGAAAATCTGGTTTGTTGTCGCGGGACAGCACCTGAATTACGAAAAAGCAAATGAGCAGGCGAAGAAAATCAATGAAAGAAGGAGTGATTTTAAAGCTGAAGTCTATAAACCGTACGGGGAAGATCCCCATTACCGGGTAGTGATCGGAGCTAACCTGCTATTGAGGACAGCCCAAATTATGAAGAAAAAAGCGATTGCTGAGGGTCTTCCAAAAGAAACCCATTTATGGACTTTTCCGAAATAATTTTGTTTATTGGTACAATTTATTATTGCTCGTTTAATTCTTCTCATTTTCAGTCTTGCTTTGGTTCTGAATTTTGAGTAAGATTGAGATTAAGATTAAGAGTAAGATTAAGATTAAGAGTAAAAGTAAAAGTAGGTGTAGAAGTAGAGATAGGGCAAAACAGGAGTAAGTGGCAGATAAAAACAATCCTGGGGGAAAATTCTATTTCAAAGAAACCGGGATTTACATATGAAAAAATCATCAGCTCAGCTTCAATTTAATGAGTTGATTCCTGAAAGTCACGAATCAAACAAGATCAGGATAAACAGCAAAAACATGAAAACAGCCTGGAAAGAAGCTGAGGAAAAATACCGGCAGATCGTTGACAATTCGCTGGACGGATTGTACATTGTTCAAAACTTTAAAATAAAATTCTGCAATTTGAAGCTCGCGGAAATTTTTGGCTATAATAACCAGGGCGAACTCATCGACTTTCCCATGAAAAAATTAGTGGCGCCGACAAATTGGGAAACAGTCGAACAACAAATTAGCCTGATGGTTTCTGGTGAACAAGATGTTACTCATTACGAATTTAGAGGTTTAAAAAAAGACGGAACAGAAATTGACATCGAAACGCTTGGCTCAAAAATTACTTACCAGGGTAAACCTGCGATCCAGGGAACCTTTCGGGATATCACGCAACGTAAGCTGACTGAAGAGGCTTTTCAAAAAAGCGAGAAAAGATACCGGATTTTGTTTGAATCTGCTTCGGACGCGATTTATATTTTAAATGCTGAAGGTTTGATACTTGATGTAAATTTAGCCGGGTGTCTGCTCCATGGGCTGGGGCGGCAGGAAATTATTGATAAAAATATTTTGGAATTTATACATGAAGAATATGCTGAACTGGCAAGGGAAGATTTGCCTGCCGTGTTAAACGGTGAAATTACACTTTATGAGACTTCTTTAAGAACCCATGAGAATATTAAAACGCCGGTAGAAATTCGTTCCCGCAAAGTCCACTATTCCGGTGAAGTATCCCTGCTATTTTACGTGCGTGATATCAGCGACCAGGTAAAAGTTGGTGAAAGTTTTTTAGAAAGCCAGCGGGCGTTGTCGAACTTTATGAGCAACTTGCCGGGAATGGCATATCGCTGTTTGAATGACGAAAATTGCACCATGAAATTCGTCAGCAACAGGAGTATAAATCTCACAGGTTATGCTCCTGATGATTTTATCAATAACAAAAAAATCGCGTTTGCTAAAATAATTCATCCGGATTTTAAAGAGTATATCGCAGGGGAAAAAGAAAACTCATTAAAAAATAAATTGCCTTACCGGTTAGAATACAAAATCATTACTGCTGGTGGTGATGAAAAATGGGTATGGGAACAGGGGCGAGGCGTTTTTTCTGAAAGCGATGATCTCCTGGCATTGGAAGGAATCATAACAGATATTAGCCAGCTAAAAGAAACAGAAATCGCGCTGCGGGAAAGTGAAAAACGATTCCGCTCTCTCATTGAAAATGTCCCCAATATCGCGGTTCAGGGGTACGATATAAATCATAACATCTTTTTCTGGAACAAAGCATCGGAAAAATTTTTCGGCTATAATCAGAGTGAAGCGATTGGAAATAAACTGGAGCCATTGATTTACCCAAAATATTCTCAGGAAAAGATCGCCAGGGAAATCGACAACTGGATAAAAAACGGAAAAGAAATCCCAACCGGGGAAAGAAGCCTGCTTCATAAAGACGGCTCAACTTTTGAAGCCCATTCAAGCCACGTCATGCTGAAAAATAAACCAGAGAAGCCGGAGTTTTACTGCCTCAATATCGATGTAACCGAACTAAATAAAGCAAAAAAAAACCTGCAAAAAAGTTTATACAAACTCAAACGCGCCCTTGAAGGAACCATCCGCGCGCTCATGTCAGCAGTTGAAATGAGGGATCCATACACTGCCGGACACCAAAACGGAGTCGCCAAATTAGCATGCGCCATTGCCAAAGAGCTCGATTTTTCCGACGACCAGATCGAGGGGTTGCGCGTCGCCTGTTTACTCCACGATATTGGAAATTTGAACATCCCTGCTGAAATTTTAAATAAGCCGGGGCGATTGTCAGACCTCGAATATACATTATTAAAAACGCACCCGCAATTCGGATTTGAGATTTTGCGAACAATTAGCTTTCCCTGGCCCGTTGCCCAGATGGTTTTACAGCACCATGAAAAACTGGATGGTTCAGGCTATCCCCAGGGACTCTCCGGGGATCAGATTATAAGAGAAGCACGGATTATCACAGTGGCTGACGTTGTCGAACCGATTTCTTCGCATCGTCCGTATCGTCCTGCACTGGGCATAGAAAAAGCGCTGGACGTAATTGAAGAGGGGAAAGGAACGCTTTTTGATCCTGAAATTGTGGATGTTTGTGTAAAACTTTTCACAGAGAAAGGTTTTAAATTCGATCCGGTTAAGGGACATTAAATTTCAGAATTTAAAAACTCATACGGAAACGCGTAAAAATTCAAAACTGATAAATCATGGATTGTTCGAATTGATATTCATACAACCGCCAAACCAATTTTTTTTAAAAACATTTTAAAAACCAACTAATTTTTATTTTACTATTTATTCGTGCCCTGGAGCCCTGGCGGCAATAATTATAAAAAAAAACTGGCTAACTCCAATTTTGGCGCTTTTACCATGACTTAAATAAAATTACGGAGTACAAATGAAATCAAGCAAAAAGTATCTGTTCATCGTTAACCCTGTTGCCGGAGCCGGGCTTGCCAAAGAATACGTTCCAACACTAAAAAAAATAATCAACCAACGAAATCTTACCGCTGAAATTGTTTTAACCGAACGAAAAAAGCACGCCACAAAGATCGCGGCAGATTTTGTCAAAAAAGGATTTGATCACATATTTGCCGTTGGAGGTGACGGTACTTTTAACGAAGTTGTTCAAGCC
Organism: Candidatus Zhuqueibacterota bacterium 4572_119; assembly: GCA_002084535.1. Taxonomy (GTDB): domain Bacteria; phylum Zhuqueibacterota; class Zhuqueibacteria; order Thermofontimicrobiales; family Thermofontimicrobiaceae; genus NBLI01. The sequence continues at coordinate 8,779 of NBLI01000099.1, read as the reverse complement.
ATAATTGATAAACCCGGAATTACTTTTGGCACGATACCCGCTGGGACCGGAAACGATTTTATCAGTATTCTCGGTTTTCCGGGGCAATTTAATGATAAAAATTGGGAAATGTTTTTTGCTGAAAATACAGTAAAAATGGATGTGGGCAAATGTAATGATTTATATTTTATCAATGGAATGGGATTAGGATTTGACGCGCAAGTAGCGGCTGAAAACCATAAAAGTGAAAATGAGCAAAACAGTAAAAAAGGCAAATCAAATTATTTATGGCATATCCTGAAAACTCTTGTTTCTTACAAAGAAATTGATATGGAAGTAACATTTGAAGGAAAAGCAACGAAATCCAAATCGTTCCTAAATACAATCTCCAATGGACGAAGAATTGCCGGAGGACTTTTTCTAACTCCTGATGCATTTGCCAATGACGGCTTGCTCGATGTTTGTTTGATAAAAGAATTGCGGCTGCCGGGCAGGATTAAAGAATTGATACATGTCATGAAACAAACGCATACACAAGATGAAGACGTTAATTATTTTAAGACTGACAAAATTTCTTTTGATTTTGGTAAAGAAGTACCCGCGCATCTTGACGGAGAATTGTATTTTAATTCAAAATTTGATATTCGTGTTGTTCCCGCTGCGCTAAATATCATTTATAATCCCCAGGGTTCACATTATTTTGATTTGGCGGGATAAGCTAAACTCTCCTTTATCCCCGGAATCACCCAGTTAAAAAATTATTAAACCTGTAAGGGGGAAATTTGAAAACCCACACAAGTAAAAAACTATCACCCGGATTCAGCGATCCCCAGGGCGCGACGCTAAACCAGGATGGCGTGAATTTTTCTCTCTATTCCAAATACGCCGATGAAATATTTTTACTCCTGTTTGATAAAGAAAGTGAAAATCCGACCGATATTATTAAAGTTTCCCAAAAAACCGGTCATATATGGCATGTTTTCGTACATGGATTAAAAGCAGGTCAGCTTTACGCTTATAAAGCTAACGGTAAATTTGATCCAAAAAATGGCTACCGGTTTAATCCCCACAAATGTTTGATCGATCCTTATGCTAAAGCAGTTACAGGAAAATATTCCCATGAAAACGGTGGCAATTACAGTTATCAAAAAAATTCACCCAAAAAGGATTTGAGTTTTGATAGCCAGGATAACACTCTCCACACGCCAAAATCAATTGTTATTGATAATACATTTGACTGGCAAAATGATCGTTCACCAAAAATTCCCCCTGAAAAATTAATCATCTATGAGGTCCATCTTAAGGGTTTTACGGCTCATTCGTCAAGGGCTTGACAAACTATTGGGGATATAATACGATCGGTTTTTTTGCTCCTGAAATTTCATACAGCTCTCAAACATATCCCGGCTGCCAGGTCAATGAATTTAAAACACTGGTGCGGGAACTGCATAAAGCCGGTATTGAAGTTATTCTTGATGTGGTTTACAATCATACCGGGGAGCAGAATGAGCTTGGTCCGACAATAAACTTTCGGGGCATCGATAATCAGACTTATTATGGTTTACAGGGTGAAAAAAATCAACCATACCGCTATTACCGGAATAACGCTGGCACAGGAAATATTCTTAATATTGAAAATCCACAGGTACAGAAATTGATAATTGATTCTTTGCGGTACTGGGTGGAAGAAATGCATGTCGATGGATTCCGTTTTGACCTGGCGACAATTCTCGGTTATGAAAATGGCGTGTTCAGCAAAAACAATGCTTTCTTTCGCGCGGTCGCCAGGGACCCTGTTTTGAAAAATGTAAAATTAATCGCTGAACCCTGGGACATTACAACTTACCAGACCGGAAATTTTCCAAAAATGTGGGCGGAATGGAATGATAAATTCCGGGACACTGTCCGGCGATTTCTTCGCGGTGATACCGGACAACTAAGTGAATTAGCGCTCCGCATCTCTGGTTCCAGCGATATTTTTAAGGACGGTAAACCACCTTTTAAGAGCATAAATTTTATTACCTGCCATGATGGTTTTACGCTGTACGATCTCTATTCTTATAAAAAAAAGCATAACCTGAAAAATGGTGAAGATAACCGGGATGGCTCGGATAATAATTTTTCATGGAATTGTGGCACTGAAGGTATAGCAAAAAACCCGGATATTGTTCGTCTGCGAAAGCAAATGGTAAAAAACGCGATTTGCTGTCTCCTGTTTTCGGTTGGTACTCCCATGATACTTGGTGGTGATGAGTTTTTGCGTACCCAGCAGGGGAATAATAACAGCTACTGCCAGGACAATGAAATCAACTGGTTTGATTGGTCACTGCTGCAAAAGAACCGGGACATTTTGGAGTTTTTTAAAAAAGCGATTCGCTGCCGAAAAAAATATGAACTGTTTCAGAAAACAAATGAGCACCATTTTTTAAATGGAGATGGGAAAAACACACCCCTTTTTAAGTGGTTCAATCCATGTTGTGAAAACCCGGACGATAACAATTATCATGAAAAATTATTTTGCTATCAAATACAAACCACAAAGCAAACTCCGCGACTTGATAAATATATTTTTTTGTTCATTTTAAATGCTGACAACCAAATTCACAATGTAAAAATTCCTGAAGCAGCTTCAAAAATATGGTACAGGATAGTTGATACCAGTTTTGACGCCGGGGAGGATTTTTTAACTGAAAGCAATGAAGTTTTACTCGATCCAATTATCAGTTACCAATCAAAACCAAAAAGTTTTGTTATTCTTTCAGGAGTGGAAAAACAAGTTGATTCCTCTTATTACCTGGGCTAACAACTAAAATTCAGGTATAAAGTAAAACCTTTTAAAAATACTTTAAAAGATAAAATACGAAAAGGGATATCACGATGAAACCATACTCCAATCCCCTCGGTTTTGATGAATTTCATTTTTATTACCAGCACGGAATGATCCCGGAAAATTCTCGCTGTTAATTTCACGCCTAAAGAAACAACGATTCTGCAATTTCGTTTTACTGTCGGTATAGTTTTTCACTGAATCAGGGAGAGCTAATAAAGTTGTGTATTCAGAGCAATGAAGTGTATCATTAAAACCATGTTCCAGCAATCTTCAAGGGAATTTCTATTGAAAAGACTAAAATGGACAAAGTATGTAAAACGCGAACAACCAGCCTATTTGCGGTTCATGTTGTTTTTAATGATTATTTACATTAGCTTTGTTTATCTTTTCACACTGACTCCTTTTCAATTCTCGAAATTTTATTTTTTCCAATACCTGCTTTTTAAAAAAGGTTATCTCGCGGGGCTGACCGGAACCACCAGTTTTAAAGATTTTATTATCAACCTGTTCATGCTTTTCCCTGTTGGTTTTTTATCAGCATCAATTTTTAAGGGGCAAAAACTTTCATTCAAATTAGGTCTGATCACCACTGTCCTCATTGGTTTTTTGATCAGTTTGACTATTGAAACTCTGCAAGTTTTTCTTCCGCGGGTAACCTCAGCCATCGACATCATTAATAATACTTCTGGAGCAGCGATTGGAGCGGTACTGGTTTATTCCATTCGGACTTACGATCCGCCAACAATTTATTCCAGCCTTCGCGAAAAATGGCAGACCTTTTATAAATTTATTCTTGTGGTTTATGGACTAATAATTTTTGCACTATTTTTAACTCCGACATTACTGAACAATTTCAGGAGTTGGGATACGAACTTTCCGCTGCTCATCGGAAATGAAAACTCTATGGACAGACCGTGGCAGGGTCAAATTTTCAGACTTTCAATTTATGATGAATGCTTAAGTTACAAAGAAATTAAAAAATTCTTTACCTCAAACAATCTGCCCCCCGAATCAATAGAAATAAAATATAAACCTTTGTGCGATTATTTTTTCCAGGCTTTTCCAATAAAAAATCGGGGCGAATTGGGAGGCAGCTATGACCTTCATCCACAAAAATACTCGACCGCGTTTTATTTAGCAAAACAATCCGGCTTATTCATTAAACATAATTCCCTTGTAAAATCCATTGAACATGATAGTTTGTTAATCAAACGATTAAAAAAATCAAACAGGTTGAGCATACTGCTCTGGTGTCAACCAACAAATCTTCACCAATTTGGACCTGCCAGAATTGTTTCTCATTCCATAAATCCGACCTCCCGGAATTTTACCATAGGACAGGAAGGTGCCAGGATAAATTTTCGAGTCAGAACAGGGTTGACAGGAAGCAACGGTTCAAAACTCAGTTTGCTGAGCCCTCTGATTTTGACTCCAAACAATCCCAGTTTTATCGCGCTGACTTTTTACCGGGGAGAGACAAAATTATATTTCAATGGAAAATTGACGAATACTACAATTCACGATACCAGTTTTTACCTTCCCCTCATATTTGGCCTGGAGAAATCCCGGTTCAGGATCATTGAAATTTACTTCACGCTGCTTTTTCCCTTTGGTTGGCTACTTCTGGGTATTCCCGCGATAAATTGGAAAAATAAAATTTACTTTAGCTTCTTTTTTTTCCTGCCATTTATTTTTAGCGCTGCCATTAAATCTGTTATATTTCAGCACGCGTTGGACACTCACCTATTAGCCATTCATCTTGTGCTTTACACGCTGCTTTTGCTCACCTGGGGATTTTTCGAGATTATGGTTTTTTTATTCATAAATTCCCGGCTGGCTCTTAAATCAATTGTATCAATATAGGTATTTTCTTTTGAAAGAATTTACAGAAAAACGGGGCAAAAATTATCCTCACAATATTGTACAATCTGTCAGCAACAAAGTATCTGTGTAATTTTGCGACAAATGTTCAATTGGCTCCTGTGTCATATCAACACGCACAAGCATTCCACATTTTATTGTTCGTAGCACAATATATTGATTATTAAGAAGATAAACGCACTACTGTTTTTCGGTATAGACTTTGCTTTAATTTCAATTGAAAAATCATCTGAACAATAATTTATTTAACCAAATAGTTGCATATTGATAATTATTCCGGAGGTATTCTGATGCAATCATTACAAATCAGGCAAATTCTTTTTTTGGTTTTGCTGCTCATCGCTTTTCTGATCATTTTTGGAATTTTAATTTATTCTTCAACTGTTCAGGCGGGCGAACCTGAATCTGCCTTTTCAGGCAAGAAAAAACTCCTTCATTACAAAAATGATGAAATCTCAATCGAATTGGACGAGGTTATCGAAGCTGATATTTTTGTTGAGCATGGTGAAATTTCCATCGCCGGGGAAGTTTATGGTGACATCATCGCTGTTGAGTCTGAGTTAACACTGGACGCGAACGCACAAATTTATGGTCATGTCATAATTTATAACAGCGAGATTAAAAGCGATAATACGTCAAAAATAGCCGGTGATTTAATTGAATTGGACATGGACAATATCGAGATGAGTGGCGGCAGAAATCTTGTCGGATATGGATTTCAATTAAATCAATACCAGAACAACGCTGTTATCGAAAAGGGTGAAACGGTCACTGGCGATATACTCATTTTAAACCATGAATTAACAATTAATGGCAAGGTTGATGGCGATGTAATTAATATTCTGGGAAAAACAATTGTAAATCCGACCGGCGCGGTTGACGGTCATCTTATTAATTATATGGGTCAAATTACATCATCTGAAGAAGCCTTAATCACTGGCAAAACTTTGCAGGTCCAGGAAGATGACTCGGAATTTGCTGAGACAGATGAAGATTATGAAAGTGACGAGCGTATTCAAAGAGACGCGGAAAATAAATATCTAAGGCGAACAAAGGAGACAAACCAGGATATTTTTCGGTTTATGGGTGATGTAACTATTGAGCCAGACGAAATTATTCATGGTGGAGTTGTAACGCTCCGGGGCACTATTGAAGTCAAGGGAGAAGTTGATGGTGACGTGGTTGCTGTATTCGGAAACGTGGAGCTGGATTCAACCGCGTATATTGACGGGGATGTAGTAAGCGTTGGAGGAAAAATTTACCGTGAGGATGGCGCTTTTGTTGATGGGGATTTGGTACAAACATCCATCACAGGTGTAAAGGTCGATAGTGACGATCAGCATGTGTCTGTCGGTCTTGGTGGAATTTCTGAAGGACCAAAAGAAAGAGATGATTGGGAAAGCAGAGTTAGGAAAAAAAGGAGGCATTGGGCTTATGATTTTGACGAGGAATCGTTCATGATTCGTTACAATCGCGTGGAAGGCTTATTCCTGGGACTTAGACTTCCTCAGGATAAATGGAATTACAAAAATAATTCGATTTTCAATCTTTACGGTCATATTGGTTACGGATTTGCCGGTAAGCGGGCTTGTTACCAGATCGGTGTCGAGAGAAGTATTTTTGGAAGATATGGTCCGGAAATCGGAATTGAGGCTCATGACATTACTGCCACAGAAGACATTTGGATCATGCCTTCGTTTGAAAATTCTTTGGCCGCATTCCTTATTAAAGAAGACTTCCATGATTTTTACCGGGAAGAAGGATATTCCGTGTATTCGACACTTTATATTTCAGAATATCTCAAGATGACCGGCGCCTTTCACGATAAAAGCCACTTTAGCTTAGAGAAAAATACAAATTGGTCGATTTTTGGTGGTGATAAAAAATTCACCCTGAATCCTGAAATTGACAAAATTGCTTATAGAAGCTGGATCGCGAATATCAGTTTGGATACCAGAGACTCTTATAAATACCCGGATAAAGGCTGGTGGTTAAATGCCATGGGCGAATTCGCCAGGGAAGATCTAAATAATGAGGAAGTCGATTTTGACCGGTTTATTCTTGATCTGAGGCGCTATCAACCAGTCGCTTATGGAGAAAACCTTGATTTTAGAATTCGCGTTGGTTCTTCTCGTGGCGTTTTGCCACAACAATACAAATTTGACGCGGGCGGATTCTCCGCGTTGCGCGGCTACAATTTCAAAGAATTTGAAAACGAGAATCGAATGGTACTGGGAAGCGTTGAATACCGCATTTACGGTAATCGAAATCCTCTCAATAGCATTCTGGGAATGAGTGATTTTAATCTTATCCTGTTCGCTGATGCCGGGTATTTGTGGAGTGTAGAAGACTCGCTTAGCGCGAAAGAAGGATTTGACGATGTGGATTGGGATGATTTAAAAACATCTGTTGGTTTCGCTTTGTGTAACGATGATGGCAATGTCCGGCTCAACTTCGCGAAACGAATGGATGATAATGAAAAACCTATCGTAGTAACATTTCGCATAAGCAGACCATTTTAAAAACGAAGCATATTTCCGAATTTGTTGATTACGAAATATACGAAGACGCAACTAAATTGCCCTGGTTTGATTTGCCGGGGCAGTTTTATTAAGGATAAAAGAGAAAATAAAATCAATCACTATTATATTGTTAATTTGTCCAATTACCGAATCAGAATTTTACCAGCAACAAAATCCAGGATTATTCGTTACACAAACTAAAAGATAATCGTAATATATGGGTTATCGATTTCATCATTAGAAAAATAGTTAGACAGAGATGTCGTACACTTCAACTAAATAATAAATTGTGCCATCAACAATTACAATTTCAAGTGTGCGACATCTTGAATACTCCCATAACTGAGGCGTTACATCAAAAATTAAAATTAGCTTGACATCCATCGGAAAAATTGCTTTATTAATGAGCAAACAAATTCATAACTCCTGCTAAACCTGTAACATAACGAAGGTGGATCCGAACAGATGGATGTTTTAATTATTGGAGGAACTCGTTTCCTCGGCACTCACTTAACTGAAGCTTTATTAAAAGGCAACCAGAATATCACTCTTTTCAACAGGGGCACTAAAAGAAATCAGTTCCCCTTTTATGAAGACGTTGAATGGGTCATTGGCGACCGCTATGACGAAGAAAAATTCAAAACGCTTTTCAAAGACAGAAAATTCGATGTGGTAATTGATACCTGCGCCTATTTTCCATCAGACGCAGAATTGATCGTTTCTGTTTTTCGAGATAAAATCAGCAAATACATTTTCACCAGTTCCATGTCGGTCGCGCAGACCAAAGAATTTGATGAACGCCTGGTTTTACCGATACCAAACCGGAGATTGTTTGACACCAGCCCAAACAACAACTATGCTTACAACAAAACGCTCATTGAAGAATATTTGGTCGAACAGTTCGATAAAACAGGATTCCCTTTTGTTTCGCTTCGTCCCAATGAGATTAATGGTCCGGGCGAAATAAGGGAATGGTATTACATCGACAGGATAAAAAACCACCGGCAGAAAATTCTCATTCCCGGATCAGGTGAAAACCTGGTGCAGCCGGGATTTATCGATGATATAATTCAGGCATATTTATTAGCCATAGTCCGTGAAAATGCTGTTGGCAATTGCTACAATATCACCGGTAATGAAATAATCTGCCTAAACCAGTATATAAAACTAATCGCAGAAGTTTTGGATGAACGGGTGAAACCGGTGAATATTCCGTACCCGATTTTTCGCCAATTAGTGCAAACAAAATACTATTTTCCATATAATTATAAACAATCGTTCGTTGTCGATATTTCAAAAGCAAAAAAAGACTTGGGCTATCAACCTGAAATTGGAATTAAAGAAGGAATTCGGAAAGTTTTGGAACAATGGTCAGAAGATTATAACAGAAAAGCGTCTCCGTTTAACCAAAGTGGTGAATATGAATTAATCAGTTATGATCTTGAAGATATCTTCATTTCAGCATGGGAAACCGAGATGTCAGAAATTAGTGAACGTGTGCATAAAAAATTATTAGAAAGGGGCTTGATAATTTAAATGGAGGTTTATATGAGAAGTTTAAGAAATT